>WFZU01000135.1 GCA_015489405.1 Bacteroidales bacterium | reverse complement strand
ATTGGGTACCGTTCACATCTATCGTCAGGATATTGTTTTGCATTTCCCCGACTTCCACGTGATAATTATTTCCTCTGATTTTAAAATTAAAATTTTTCATAAGAATCTGTTTTTTTCGTTTTTGATGAAAATTTCCTTGGAGCCTGCCATGAAGTTGACTAAAATATCGATGAATATTGACCTTCCACGTCGATTTCGTTAGTTTTATTCCTTATTCCCTTCCGGGGAAAAGTTTTATGACCTTCAAAACCGGTTTTTATCGTCTAAACATCCATTGGATTTAGAAACACTTCATTAATGCCGTTGGCTAAAAAAATTATTCATACTTGTTTCATAAATCTTTGAACTCCAAGGAGAATACCTTTTTGATATCTTCTTAATGGTAATCTTTCCGCTTTCGACATCGTGCAGTTCATTGAAATAATGATAGAGTACGGTAGCTATGGCGGCTGCCTCTTCTCCGGTAATGTCCAGACTGTCTTTCTCCGCACATTCATGCCTTCCTTTGCGTTTCAATTGGTAACGGTTGTAGTGATCGATGAGTTTGGGAATCAGCGAATAGATTCCATATAAAAAACTCAATGCCAACATTACCACAAGATAGCCCAAAACGCTAATAGATATCCCCAGATACCAGTCGGTCAAAATGACGCTCACAATATTCATGATGATAACATTTTTTAAAGTGGAATATTAGCGTGTTTTTTCGGAGGATTTACGTCTTTCTTGGTCATCAGCGTACGAAAAGCCCGGATGATGCGGAATCGAGTGTTACGCGGTTCGATCACATCATCAATATAACCTTTTTTAGCCGCTTGATAGGGATTGGCGAGTTTTGCATTATACTCGTTTTCTTTTTCCCGGATAAATCCGGCTTTTTCTTCCGGCGATAAGTCCCGCATTGCTTTGGCTTCCAATATTTCAATTGCACCCTTGGCACCCATCACCGCAATCTCAGCTGTCGGCCAAGCATAATTGATATCTCCGCGCAACTGTTTGCTGCTCATCACATCATGCGCTCCTCCGTAAGACTTGCGGAGTGTTACCGTAACCTTGGGAACTGTGGCTTCTCCATAGGCAAACAGCAATTTTGCGCCGTGAATAATGATGCCCCCGTGCTCCTGCTGACTACCGGGTAAGAAGCCGGGGACATCCACTAAGGTTAATAATGGTATATTGAAGGCATCACAAAGCCTTACAAAACGGGCAGCTTTCCGGGAAGCGTTGATATCTAACACACCCGCCAGATAGTTCGATTGATTGGCGACGATGCCTACCGGCATACCGTTCAATTTTGCCCAACCGCAGACGATGTTACGGGCATATCGCATCTGATATTCCAAAAATTCCTGATTGTCCACCAGTGTATAGACAATATCTTTGACATCATAAGGTTGATTGGGGTTTTCGGGTATAATCTCATTGAGCAAATCATCTACCCGGTCGATAGGGTCGTGGCAGACCGTTTGAACCGGTTCTTCCAGATTGTTTTGCGGAAAATATTCCAAGAGTTTGCGCAGCAGCATGATTCCTTCATCTTCATCATCTGCCCGGAAATGTACCAAACCGGATTTGGAGGCATGCACATTGGCACCTCCGAGGTCTTCGACTGAAATATCCTCTCCGGTAACCGTTTTGGTAACCTTGGGACCGGTAACAAACATATAACTCGTCTCATTACTCATAATGACGATGTCGGTAAGCGCAGGAGAATAGACAGCTCCTCCGGCACAAGGACCGAAGATAGCGGAAAATTGGGGGATAACCCCCGAGGCCATAATATTGCGTTGAAATATTTCGGCATAGCCGGCAAGGCTGTTCACCCCTTCCTGAATACGCGCACCCCCGCTGTCATTGATGCCGATAATAGGCGCTCCCATTTTCATAGCCATATCCATCACCTTGCAGATTTTCTTGGCAAAAGTCTCCGACAAGCTCCCTCCGAATACGGTAAAATCTTGAGAATACACATATACCAACCTGCCATCAATAGTCCCGTGTCCGGTAATAACCCCGTCTCCGAGATAGTGGGTCTTTTCCATTCCGAAGTCCACGCATTGATGCTCTACAAACATATCATATTCCTCAAAACTCCCGTCATCAAGAAGCATATTGATTCGTTCGCGGGCAGTATATTTGCCCTTGGCATGTTGGGAAGCGATTCTTTTTTCTCCCCCTCCTTCCATGGCTTTGGCACGGAGGCGAATCAATTGATTGATTTTTTCTATATTGTCCATCACTCATATTTTTTTATTCCCTAACAGGGGAAAATAATATCATTTAATTTCATCTCCCAATGGCTGCACAATTCGGTTAATACCCCTCCGGTAGATTTGGGATGCAAAAAAGCAATGTCCAGATCTTCCGCACCTTTGCGTGAGGTCTCGTCGATGAGTTTCAAGCCTTTTTCCTTGGCACAACTCAAAGCCTCATTTACATCATTGACTGCAAAAGCAATATGATGTATGCCCGGTCCTCTTTTCTCAATAAATTTTGCAATAGGTCCTTCCGGTGAGGTGCTTTCGAGAAGCTCAATTTTTGTTTGTCCCACGCGAAAAAAAGCGGTTTTCACCTTTTGATCGGCTACTTCCTCGACCGCATAACACTCCAGACCAAGCACATCCTCATAATAAGCGATGCTCTCTTGGAGGTCTGTAACGGCTATTCCAATGTGTTCAATATAATTTGTATTCATACGATGTAAATATTTAATTAAATCATTAAAAAGTGCAAATTAATGGGGTTTTGTTATTTGTATAACAATTAATTTTTCATTTTACTTAATTTAGATTTAGTATAAACTTGATTGGTTTTATCAGGCTTTAAAACCTTTATTTGCTTCCGCTGCAAACATGCTTGCGGATGTAAGGTTGAAAAATTTATTTTAGCAAATTTTCGTATAGTAAAAAATTTGTTTACTTTTGCGTGAACAGGTTTGTTTAACACGGGGGCAGGCGTCAGACAACAAAATATCCGAGTCAAGGAGCTTTTGGGGCTCAAAAAAACAAACGAGCATAATATATACACATAAGCATGACTGTAATATGT
>WFZU01000134.1 GCA_015489405.1 Bacteroidales bacterium | reverse complement strand
GTATTGAACTATCTACCCAGAAAAACAGTGAGGACGGAAATATCTGCGGGTGATACTCCGGAAATACGTGCAGCTTGTCCGAGTGTACGGGGTTTTATCTTGGAAAGTTTTTCCCTTGCTTCGTAGGACAAAGAATCAAATTGGAAATAGTCTATATCTTCCGGTAAAGGCAAATGTTCGAGATTTCCCATTCTATCTGCCAAATCCCGTTCTTTTTCCAGATAGCGTCCGTATTTCAACTGTATCTCTGTTTCCAAAACGACATCCTCATAAATATCCTTTTTCAAGAAAGAAAGAAATTCCCGGAGCACATTCCAGTGTTGGATAATTTCATGCAAACGAATCTGCGGTCTCAACAAAACCTTTTCCACTTTGATTTTTTGATTTAGAGGACTGGACTTTTTGCTTATCAATAAATCATTGATTTCGTCCGGCGCAATACCCGTTTGTTGAAGAAATGTTTTCAGATTTTCTATTGCTAACAATTTTTGTTCTACCCGTTCTATTCTTTCCTTACTTGCCAAACCCAGTTTATATGCTTTGGGGGTAAGCCGCAGATCGGCATTATTTTGCCGTAGAAGAATACGATATTCCGCCCGGGAGGTAAACATCCGGTACGGTTCATCTACACCTTTAGTGATTAAATCATCTATCAATACCCCGATATAGGCTTCCGAGCGATGCAAAATAAATTCTTCTTTGCCATGTAGTTTTTGATGCGCATTGATGCCGGCTATCAATCCTTGCGCCGCAGCCTCTTCGTAGCCGGTAGTTCCGTTTATTTGACCGGCAAAATAGAGATTTTCGATACGCTTAGTCTCCAAGGTATAATGCAATTGAGTAGGAGGGAAATAGTCGTACTCAATAGCATATCCGGGACGAAATACTTTCGCATGCTCGAAACCGGGAATCATACGCAAAGCCTCTACCTGGATATAATCGGGCAGGGAAGAAGAGAAACCGTTGACATAATATTCTATGGTATCCCAGCCCTCAGGCTCAATAAACAGTTGATGGCGTGTTTTATCCGAAAAACGCTCAATTTTATCCTCAATAGAAGGACAATAACGCGGACCGGTTCCTATGATTCTCCCGTTAAAAAGGGGAGACTGGTGGAATCCGGTTCTCAAAAAATCATGTACTTTTTCATCGGTATAGGCAATATAACAACTACGTTGACGCGTCAAGGCAGGAGTGTCCGTAAAACTGAATTTCCCGCCGGAGAGGTCGCCTTCTTGTTCTTCAAGCTTTGAAAAATCGATAGTACGTCCGTCCACCCGGACCGGCGTTCCGGTCTTCATTTTATGTGCTTCAAACCCAAGACTAATTAGCTGTTCCGTGATTCCTTGCGAATTGGTCTCCCCCATCCTACCGCCATCAAAAACCGTTTGTCCGATATAAATTTTTCCGTTAAGGAAAGTTCCGTTTGTCAAGATGACGGCATCGGCATAGATTTTTTGATTCATTGCGGTAGTTACTCCTTTGAGTTTTCCGTTTTCGATGATAAGCCCGTTCACTTTATCTTGCCAAAAATCCACATTTTCGGTTTTTTCCAACATGCGGCGCCATTCAGCCGAAAAGAGAAAACGGTCTGATTGGGCGCGGGGACTCCACATAGCAGGACCTTTGGAGAGATTCAGCATACGAAATTGAATCATCGTCCGGTCGGTTACAATCGCCGAATATCCACCCAAGGCATCAATCTCCCGTAGGATTTGACCTTTGGCAACACCTCCCATAGCCGGATTACAGGACATATTGGCTATTTTCTGTAAGTCCATAGTGATGAGTAAGACTTTAGATCCAAGGTTAGCCGCCGCAGCTGCCGCCTCACTACCGGCATGTCCGGCACCGACTACTATCACATCATATTTTGGAAATATTCCTTTCATCTTAAACGTTGCTAATATTTTGTCCTTCCCGGATTCAGTGTTTCACGTGAAACATAAAACATATTTAATTGATTATCAACTTTCTAACATTATATCTAAATCTATTTTTTGAAGATAATAATCCTCTTTTGCGCGCATCTTTTTCCGTTCCTCTTCATTTTTATCGTCATAACCGCAAAGGTGCAACAAACCATGCACCAAAACCCTATGCATCTCTTCGGCATAAGACACGCCGAATTGCATTGCATTTTCATTCACGCGGTCGGTACTGACATACATCTCACCCGCAATTTCCTCCTCCGTTTCCGACAGGTCAAAAGTAATAATGTCGGTATAAAAATCATGTGATAAATGTTTCTTGTTTATCTCCAAAAGCATCTCGTCATCCATGAAGATATACATCAAATCTCCGGGGACAAAACCCTCTTCACGGATTACCTCGAGAAGCCAAGGCTTGGTATTCTCATTACATTCCATGAAAGTTTCCGACACCTGATTGTAAAAACGAATCATGACATTATTTTTTTTGCAAAAATAGTAATATAATAATGCGCACTCCAAAGTATTTTTTTGCTTTCGCGGCAAGAAAACACTTGAGGAGAAAGGAAGATGTAAAGAGTTCATTGCAGATTGAAAGATTAAATGTAATTTTGCCGCCCGGAAAAATAAAAGACGGATACGGGCGAGATTTGAATAAAGGCATGAAAAAATGGATTAAAGCATTTAGATTGAGGACATTACCATTGACACTGGCGTGTATCAGTGTCGGTATTTCGTTGGCTTATTTTTATTCGGATATCGACCTGAAAATATCCTTGCTAATATTCTTTACAACGCTTTTTTTGCAAATTCTATCCAATTTGGCAAATGATTACGGAGATTTTGTAAAACAAACAGACAATAACGAAAGGCTGGGGGAGGAGCGAACCATGCAGTCCGGTATGATAAGTACCCGGGAGATGAAGAGAGCGATAGTTCTTTTTTCCTTCCTGAGTTTTGCTACGGGATTCGTACTGCTTTGGATACGGTTTGACTTTCGGTCCCTTCCGTTTCTCATCTTTCTCATTCTGGGTTTGGGAGCCATAGCGGCCGCCATCAAATACACCATTGGCAAAAAACCCTACGGCTACCAAGCCATGGGCGATGTATTTGTATTTATTTTTTTTGGACCCGTTGCTGTGATAGGGAGTTTTTACTTAAATACATTAACCTTGGACCCTTGGTTGTTGTTTCCGGCTGCCGCAATGGGATTTTTCAGCGCTGCCGTGCTTAATGTGAATAATATGCGGGACATAAACACAGACCGGAAAGCCGGGAAAGTAACAATTCCCGTTTTATGGGGGCTCCGGAAAGCCAAAATTTACCATTATACATTGATATTATTGGGTTTCGTAATGTTCGGAATTTTTACGGAAACGCACTACCACAAAATTTTTCAGTGGCTTTTTTTATTTAGTATTCCGGTTCACGTAAAAATACTTACTTTTGTAGCAACAAAAGATAATAGTTTATATGATCCTTTGTTGAAAAAAACGGCTGTGGCGGTCTTGATAAGTGCCTTGCTATTTTCAATAGGAATAATGTTGTGATATATGGATGCATTTGAATATTATTTTCCGACCAAAGTACACTTTGGGAAAGAGCAATTAAACGCTTTACCGTCAGTCTTGAAAAGCTACGGGAAACGGATTTTATTGGTCTATGGGAAAAAGGCTATCAAGCAAAACGGTATCTATGATTATATCGTAAACGTATTTAATGAAAACAATTTACAGTTTACTGAATATCAAGGGATTAAATCTAACCCAATTATCGATGACATCAATGAAGCCGCCCGAAGCGGAAGAGCAGCGGGAGTGGATATGATCCTCGCGGTAGGAGGGGGGAGCGTGATTGATTCGGCAAAACTTATTTCCGTAAGTGTACCCGGCGAAACGGATGCTTGGAATTACATGAGTGGAAAAGCTACTCCACACAAAGCCATACCGCTCATCACAGTATTGACCTTAGCGGCTACCGGTTCGGAAATGAATAATATTGCGGTCATAAGCAATCCGGCTACACAACAAAAAATGCCCATCCGGCACCCGCTTCTGTCGCCTCGCCACTCTTTTTTAAATCCCGAATTTACCTTTTCGGTGAACCGGAAATATACAGCATACGGAATCGTGGATATCATAGCTCACGCATTAGAAGCCTATTTCGGCAACGGCAGGAGTCCACTTTCGGACAAATTCAGCATCGCTATCATCCGGGAAATGATGGAAATAGCGAAACCCTTATTGAATCGCCCGGAAGATTACGAACTTCGTGCCCGCATGATGTATGCGGCGACCAATGCACTGAACGGATTGACCCTGTACGGGAAAAAATCAGGAGACTGGGGAGTTCATGCCCTGGGTCATATTCTTTCGTTAATGTATGATACCCCGCATGGAGCAAGCCTGTCGATTATGTATCCCGCTTGGTTGAAATGCAAAGCGGAAATTCTGCGAGAACCATTGGTATATCTGGGAAAAGAATTATTCGGAGAAAATAATCCCCCCGATATTATCCGGAGCTTGGAACGCTTTTTTACGGAAATAGAAAGTCCGGTCAACTTGCGTCAAGCAGGTATTTCAGCAGATGAAAAGGACCATATCCTCCGGCGAATGATAACAAACAACGTGAACGGATGGATGTATCCGCTCTGCGAAAAAGATTTGGAATGTATTCTAAACCATATCGTGTAAGTGAAACAAATAACGGCATATATAATCCTATTATTCTTACTTTCAGTAGGTTGTAGATCGAAGAAGATGGCAATGATCGATCCTCCGAAAGCCGTTACCGTAAATCCGGCTACGGGTGAGTCTCCCCACAGCAAAGCCGAACAACTGATGCTCACGGAAAAACAAAAGAAAAAGAAAAAGAAAAAAATCAAGCGGAAAAACGAAAAAATCGAAGAACGTTATAAAAAAGAAGTACTCAAATATCAACGCACCAAAAACTCAAAATATTCACGAAAACTGATAAAAAAGAATAAAAGACACGCCAGAAAATACCGGAAAAGATATAAAAAACGAGGGCACCGCTTTTTTCTCTGGCGGTGGTTGGGACTTTAAGTAGTCTGACTATAATGTCCAATAACTTCGTTACGCTCATACTCAAAAC
>WFZU01000133.1 GCA_015489405.1 Bacteroidales bacterium | reverse complement strand
CCTTCCGGCAACGGTCTTTCAATCTCCTTCACGCAAGACCAAAGGAGCAAGAGGGACAAAATTGCGATATAGCATATATTTTGTTTTTTCATAGGTCAACGGATTGAAAATTTATACGTTAGCGAGGGGAAAATTCCCAATAATGACATACCGGTAGTGAGATAAGTATTATCGCGGTAATAGTTAGCCGGAATTACGTATTTTCCGTTTTGTGTTTTTACTTTATTATAATTGACGGAAATGGGGTTGCGGTGATTATAAACATTGAAAAAAGACAAGCTCAGCGAATGGCGATAGCGATTATCGTCTTTTTTGTTCAGTCTCCAATAAAAAGCGATGTCCAAACGGTGATAATCCGGAAGGCGGTCATTATTTTTGTCTCCATAGACCGGAACTTGCTGATTGTGGTAATTGTAAAATGCCACGGGAGTTGTGATTGCCGAGCCGGTATAATAAATGAAATTCGCCGAAATCCGGAAGCGGGGGCTGCTATTCCATTGCAAAAAAACAGAAAAATCGTGCGGGCGGTCGTAGAATGGGACAAAAGCCTTTCCGCCATTCACTTCCGGGCTTTGCAAAGCGGTATGAGAAAAAGTATAATTGAGCCGGCCTGTAAATGTACCCCGCTTCTTTTGGAGCGAAATTTCAATGCCCTTGGCAAGTGCCTTTCCTTGCCGCAATTCGCCTTCGATAAGCGGATTAAGGAGTAGTTGTGCGTGATCTTTGTAGAGTATCTGATGATACAATTGCTTGTAATACAATTCAATATTACATTCAATACCCCGTTCCGGGAAAAGCCGGCTCCACCCCAAAGTCCATTGTGAAGCCGCCTGTGGCGGAATATTCTGACCCGCCGGAAGCCACACCTCAAATGCCGTGAAAGGGCTGGTGGAATGGGTGATCAGATTCACATATTGATGATAATAGCCATACGAAAAACGGAAAGCCGAATGGGTACCGGTCTGATAAGTGATGCCGATGCGAGGATCCATTTTGACGGAAGTAAAATAAGCTTTATCAGGCTTGGTAAAAACGGTATCTTGCAAGTGATGCTGTGCATCAAAGCGGAAGAAATATTTCCCTCCGTAATCTTGCCATACCGGCATACGAAGCCCTGCTTCCAACTGCCAACGGGTAGTAAGGTCTATTTTTGAACTTATAAAAAGCGCATTTTCGCGCGATAGCCTTTGCGTGATAGCACGGAAATAATCATTATTGAATGTCCCGGGCGCAAACTCCTGAAACACCAAGGAATAGCCCCCGTTGATACGCACCCAAGGACGCATAAAATAATTAAGCATCGCCTTGATACGCAAAGACTTAATCCCGGATGTCCAGCGATATTTGCCCAGCCCTAGTTGATATTCATAGCTACTGATATTGCTCACCAAACGGAAAAATAATTTTGTATTCAAAATATGATCCCAACGGAGAGAAACCAAGCGATTATCCCAACGGACAGAGCTGTTCTTATTGGGAGCGACCCAATCTTTTCCTGCAAAGAGGGAAAGATAGATCCTGTCTTTGCGGGTCAATTGCAGATTGATTTTCGCATTGAGGTCATACAAATAGATGTTTGTATTGGGGGATTTGGCGTGATACAACCAGCGGAAATTGGAATGCCGGAAAGAAAGGTAATACGAGCTTTTCTCTTTGACCAGCGGTCCTTCGACCGAAAAACGATAGATCAAAGGGTGCAAGACGGCGTGAAAAACCGGACGGTAATAGTTGCCGTCTTTGGTTTGCAGCTCAATGATTGATGAAAGTCGCGTCTCCGTCTCCACGGGAAAACCCGATTTGTAGATGCTCATTCCCTTGATCACATCCGGAACGATTACCGAGTAAAAACCGAAGAGATGAGCGGGGTTGTAAATGGGCGAATCGTCCAACAATATCAGGTTTTGATCTCTATTGCCACCCCGCACATAGAAAAATGCCGACCCATCGCTATAAACCTGGATACCCGGGAGACTTTGCATACTTTTGACCAAGTCTCCTTCTCCTCCTATGTCCGGCATAGCTGTCAGACTCTCCGGATTGACTTGCAGTGTGCCGGCGTGCAGATGTTGAAGGGCGCTTTGCGTATTTCCGGCGTGAATTACGACCGTGTTGAGTTGTGCAATATTTGTTTTCAAACGCACATTGCAGACCGTATTTTGGGTAGTCCGGACAGTTTGTGTTTGGGGGATATATCCCAAAGATGAAAAAGTAAGCTCGTAGTCTCCCCGGGGAAGGGAAAGCGAATAAAAACCGGCGGAATTGCATGCCGTACCCGTCTGTAAATCAGGAATATATACCGTAGCCCCGGGCAAACTTTCGCCCGTCCGGACATCGCGAATGAAACCACTTACGGTCATCCGTTCCACCTTTCCCGTTTCCGTTAGAACGATTTGTTTCCCGATGATTCGAAAAGCCGTGCCGGAAGCCTTGGCAAGCTTCTCCATCAGGTCTTGTAAAGATACATCTTTGACTTGTATATCAATTTTTTTTTGCAGATTGATACGCCGAGGATTGTAAGCAAAAGAATAAGAAGTTTGCTTGCGAATACGTTCCAGCGCCTCGTGGAGTGAAATTTGATGCATAGAAAAAGTAAAACGTTGCGTATCTGCCTCCTGTCCCCTGACAAAATCAGTGAGGAGAAGCATTAAAGACAAATAGAGCAAAAATTTTCTGTACATCATCGATATAATGGTAAGAGATTATGGCGAATCACAGCCTTTTCCTTTCACAAATATCGTATCCCCTTGTTGGACAAATTGGACATTGAGACCGGCGGAAATTACGTCCAGGACTTCGTCCAATTTTTCATTTTTAAAATGGGCGGACAAAGCACAGTCGCGCATTACTTCCGGTTTGGCAAGCCTGATATGAGTATGATAAACCTCATTGAGCTTGCTTATCACATAGTTCAAGGATGCATTGTCAAAAATGATTTCTTTAGTCTTCCAAGCGAGAAAGTTGGCATCCCGGTTTTGGGTTTTCGACAAAGAATTATTTTTCCATGTCCCTTTTTCTCCGGCAAGGAGTATCACTTTTTCATTGTGCGGAGCAGACAAGGCAACCTTCCCCCGTTGGACGACCACCTCGGTCATTTGTGTTCCGGTTTTGACCGAGAAAGCGGTTCCCAAAACCCGTATGCGGGTTTTTCCCGCATGAATCACAAAAGGATGAAGCGAGTCGTGGCGGACGTCAAAAAAGGCAGTTCCTTGTAATTCGATATTACGTACCCGTACGAATCTCTCCGGGAAACGAAGCACCGAGCCGGCATCCAAATCCACACGGCTGCCATCGGGAAGCGTGAAATGGCGGGTCTCATTTTGAGCTATCACCGTACGAAGCGGAATATCGCGTTTCACTTGCGTGAAATAGAAAACAAGCCCGAACAAGAGGGCAACGGCTGCCGCTATCGTCCAGCGATAAGGGAAGTGTCTTCTCCGGCGGCGCTCCTTCCGGTGAAGCGAGACCGCAGGACGCATTTTCCGCTGCATAAGGTCCCATTGACCTTCAACATCCACCGCCGCATTATCCCGCAGGGAGGACAATATCCAGACCTTTTTCATTTCCACAAACAAACGCCGGTTTTCATCGCGCTCTTTCACCCATTTTTCGAGCAAAGCGGACTCCTCATCCGTACATTCGCCGGAAAGATAGCGGGCGATAAGTGCCTCATAATCGATATGTTGATTTTCTTTTTTCATTTCTGCATTCTTTCTACTGTTACTACACGCGAAACCGTTCTATCCCTTATGTCGTCAACGATGAATAAAGCATACCCAAATGATTAGAATCAAGTAGTCCTGCAATTCGATTCGCATAATGCGCAAGGCTTTGGACATTTGAGCCTCCACGGTCTTGGGAGAAATATTCAACTCACCGGCAATCGTTTTGTATTTCTTTTCATCAAAACGCGACATTTCAAAAATCCGGCGACATTTGGGAGGAAGTTTTTGAAGCGCCTGTTCAAGTCTTTCTTCCAAATTGCTTTTTTCAGCCAAACTTACGGCAAATTCCGAATCCAAAGCTTGTTCGATATCGAGGTATTCATTTTGAAATTTTTTATGGTCGCGAATATAGTTTAGCGAACGGTTGCGAACAGAGCTGTAAAGATAGGATTTGACCGATTTCCGGGAGTCCATTTCCGCTCTTTTTTCCCACAGACGAATAAAAACATCCTGCACCACCTCTTGTGCGCTATCCATATCGTGCAAAAAACCGTTTGCAAAATGTGCCAGCCGCCCAAAATGATTGCGAAACAAAATTTCAAATTCCTCTTTATTCATCCTTCTTTATTGTTCATGATGAATACACACCACCCCCCTTTTTACCCTGATACGGAGATAAAAAAACGCTTCCAAGCCATCACCCAGCCTTCATTCGCGAGAGCGGAGAACAATTACCATAGAACACACAACAAACGGACAATCAAATATTTACAAACCATTTTATTTCAAATATTTGTCCAAAAAGGCAAAAAACCGTCGTTGCCACAAGATGCCGTTTTGGGGGTGCAACACCCAGTGATTTTCATTCGGGAAGTAGAGATATTCGGCGGGAATGCCTCTCAATACGGCAGCATTATAGGCTGCCATCCCTTGGGAAGCCACGATGCGATAGTCTTTTTCACTATGAATCACCATAATGGGGGTATCCCACTTATCGACAAACTTATGGGGCGAATTAGCATAAGTTCGTTGAGCTATTTTATTCTCTTTGTCCCAATAGGGACCGCCCAAATCCCAATTGGCAAACCACATTTCGTCCGTTTCGAGATATTGCTGTTCGAGATTGAATATTCCATCGTGAGCGATGAAGGCTTTAAAACGTTTTTGATGATGTCCCGCCAGCCAATAGACGGAGAAACCACCGTAGCTTGCACCGACGGCACCCAAGCGGTTTTCGTCGATGAAAGGTTCTTTTTTGAGCGAATCGATAGCGGAGAAATAGTCTTTCATATTCTGTCCGCCATAGTCCCCGCTAATCTGTTCGTTCCACGCCTGTCCGAAGCCCGGAAGTCCGCGGCGGTTGGGAGCCACCACGATATAACCATTGGCAGCCATCATCTGAAAATTCCAACGGTACGACCAAAACTGACTGACCATACTCTGCGGACCACCCTGACAATAGAGCAATGCGGGATAGCTTTTGTTTTTGTCAAAATGCGGGGGATAAATCACCCAGGTAAGCATCTTTTTGCCATCGGTAGTATTAATCCAACGTGCCTCTACCCTTCCCATTTTCAATTGATTCAAAAGCTCTTTGTTCACAAAACTCAACTGACTTGCCTCGCCGTCAGTTGGATTGACGGCATAAATTTCAGTAGGCATAGACATCGATTGACGCGTCGCAATAAGCCGGTCGCCTGCCAGTGCCAGACTCCGGTAATTGTGCACCCCTCCGGTAATTTTGCGTATTTTCTCATCTTTCAGGTTCAGCACGTAAATATCAAAACTGCCGTGCCAATCGCTCGTAAAATAAATTTGTTCCCCGCTCTTATCCCAGAGCAAACTGTGCACATTTTGGTCAAAATGCAATGTATAATCTTTTCGGACTCCCGTCTTCATATCCCGTACAAAAAGGCGGTTTTTATCCGACTCGTAACCATCCCTTGCCATACTCTGCCACGCCATTTTAGTCCCGTCGGGAGAAAAAACAGGCACCATATCATAACCCGGCATCCCGATAGTCAGATTGACGGTGGTCTTGTCTTGCAGATTGTAGAGGTAGATGTCCGAATTGGTCGAAAGCGTATAGGCTTTTCCTTTCAGTTTTTTGCAGGTATAAGCAATGGATTTACTGTCGGGCGTCCAAGCAATTTCTTCCATTCCCCCGAAAGGTTTTTGCGGACTGTCAAAGCTTTGCCCCTCCATAATGTCGAGGGCGGTTTTGATAGGTCTTCCGTCATAGTCTGCGACAAAAATATGGCTGTAAGAGTCCACCCAAGTATCCCAGTGGCGATACATCAAATCGTGCATAATGCGTCCGGTGGTCTTATCCAAATCGGGATAGAGGTCGTGTACATCCGGATCGACTTTCACCTCTTTGATAAAAAGGATTTTGCTTCCGTCGGGTGCATATTCAAAACCGTTTATGCCTCCTTCAATATCCGTAATCTGTTGCAGATTATGCCCTTGGGGATTCATTTCCCACAGTTGCATACTGCCCGAAGAAGCACTGAGGAAGCCAATCTTTTTACCGTCCGGACGCCAACGGGCATTGTATTCACTGCCGGCGGTGCGGGTCAGACGGGAAACTTTTTTCGTTGCCAAATCCATCTTATACAAGTCCCGGTTTCCCTTATCTTGCTCTTTGCTGTAATAGGTGATGCCGTAGAGCAACTCCTTGCCATCCGGAGAGACTTGTACGTCGCCCAATCTGCCGAAAGACCACAAAATTTCCGGCGTCATCAAATCGCTTTCCGGTTGAATATCGGGTTTATCAATTATCTCTTGCGAGAATGCACTATAAAACAATGAAATACTAATCAATACAGCGTACATACGTATCATAACACTTTCAAATTTATTTTCTGCAAATGTATGCAAAAAAAGCACTTCTCACATTTGCCGGGCAATATTTTTGTGATGACCGGAAAGAGGATGATGAATTATTAATGATTTGTGCTGAATTGTTAATGATAAATTGCTCTTCTCCTTTTTTCCATTGTATAATTGAATATTTTTATTATTGAATAATTGTACCATTGCACCATTATATATTCGTATCATTATTTTCAATATCTTTGCCGGCGAAAAAACAGGCGGGTTTATTTTCGCCTTTCTTTGAAACTTTCGAACGTATGCGATATATTTTCTTTCTTACATGGCTGGCTTTATGGACTATCTCCTGCCAAGAAAAAAACAAAGCGTTGACGGATTATGAAAAGGAAATCAGGACTTTTCAAGATACGCTTAATGCGGAATATGCCAATCCGGAAACCAGCCCGTTAACTCAAGAAGATCAAGCCACGTTCAAAGGTTTGGACTTTTATCCCATCAACCGGAAATACAGTGTTGTCGCTAAATTTGAAAAGGTAAAAGACACTGCAGCTTTCCGGATGAAGACCTCCACGCAACGGGCACCCCTCTACGCCAAATACGGTAAAGCGAGTTTCTCTATGGAAGGAAAAAAAATACAACTTTTTCTGTATCAGAGCATTAAATATCGCTCTATGGAGAAATACAAAAATGACCTTGCACTCCCATTCAAAGATTTGACCAGCGGGAAGACCTCCTATGGCGGAGGCAGGTATATCGATCTGAAAATTCCCGCAGGGGACAGCATTGTAATCGATTTTAACAAGGCATACAATCCATATTGTGCCTACAATCATAAATATTCTTGCGTCATTCCTCCTCCGGAGAATTTTATTCCGCTGGAAATCAAAGCAGGAGTAATGAAATATCAAAAACATTAAAGCGTGCCGGAAGCCTGCAAAGATAAAATACAAGCCCTTGCCCGGAAATATTTGGATGAAATCATCCAAATACGAAGAGATATCCATCAACATCCGGAACTCTCTAAAAAAGAGTTCGAAACAATGCAACGGGTCTGTCACTATTTAAGCCAATGGGGCATCCCATATCAAAAGGGAATTGCCGGCACAGGAGTCGTTGCTTTGATAGAGGGAAAAGCAGGCGACGGAAAGACCCTTGCCCTGCGGGCGGATATGGATGCGCTTGCTATCACGGAGACCAACAGATTGCCATTTTCTTCTGTGAACAAGGGAGTTATGCATGCTTGCGGACACGATATGCACACTGCCTCCTTGCTGGGCACGGCAAAAATTCTCCGCACACTGCAAGGAGAATTGAAAGGGACGACAAAGCTTATTTTTCAACCTTCCGAAGAAGTTTTACCCGGGGGAGCAAAACCCATGATAGAAGCAGGAGTATTGCAAAATCCAAAAGTGGATATGATTATCGGGCAGCATGTCTGTCCGGATTTAGATGTCGGTGAAGTGGGGTGCAGAAAAGGAGTCTATATGGCTTCTTCCGATGAAATCTATATCCAGGTTACCGGAAAAGGAGGACACGCTGCCCTTCCCGCTAAATTTATCAATCCGTTGATTATCGCCTCCGCAATTTTGCTCGCTCTGCAAGAAATGAGTATGCGCTTTAATGAAAAAGACCAACCACTCATTTTGACCTTCGGTCGAATTATAGGAGATGGGCAAATGAATCTTGTCCCGGACAAGGTAAATATGAGCGGTATTTTACGAACTTTCGATGAAGAAAAACGGGCTGAGGTCAAAAAGGAAATTTCCCGGATATGCCGGAACATTTCACATCAATATGGCGGAGACTGCGAAGTCCGTTTTGTAGAAAGTTATCCGAGTTTAGTCAATGATGATGAGATGAGTGAACAATTCCGGAAATATGCCGGAGAATTTGCCGGAGAAACAAATGTAAAAGACCTTCCCCTACGGACGACCACGGAAGATTTTGCCTATTACTCGCATCATATTCCCGCCTTGTTTTACCGTACCGGCGTAGGGAAACAAGCGGGCAACCTGCACTCGTCAAACTTCAATCCGGACGAAAGGAGTTTGATGGTAAGCATGGGGCTCATGGCTTATCTTGCGATGAATTTTCAAAGGAAGTAAATACCGGTTGCTAACACTTAACAAACAACCATAACCCTAACAAATATTATCTCTTTTCGCTGGACGGCCAAGGCTGATATTCTGTATTGCAACTAACGAAAACAGCCCGCCGGCTTGTTGCCGGCGGGCTGTTAAACAAATTCTATTTAGTGCCTGTCCATAAAGTCAAGAGCTTGAGCTAGAATGTTCGAATTCAAGGCTTGTGAAGTTCTGAAAGCAAAGGAGTTGACTTATGTCAATGACTGGTTTCAGAACAAGCGTAACGCAGAAGTCGGACATTATAGACAAGCTCTAAATGGATGCAGTGTTTTGCTCCATAACCTTTTGATAGAGAGCCACAACCTTATTCATCTTTTTCAAAATGGAATTGGTTGTAACAAAAATCAAACTCGGCATAAGATTTCCGGAGCTTATATCAAAATTCTTTTTTGAAAATTCCCACTGCATATTAACGCGTTTAAGTTTTGCTTTGATCTCCTCCGTATTGAGTTCCGAATGGGTAAGAAAGTCCGCAGCCTCTCCAAACTCTTTGACGGCTTTGGTAAATTGAGCCACAATATCATCACTTTTTAGCCCCCAATAATAAGCCGTATAATATAAGGCAATACGTTGCGAAAGCATACGCTGACGACCGGCGATATTAACCAATTCCGCAGAATTTTGTTTGGAATAATCTTGAATCTTCAAGACCACTTGATTACAAGCATCCAACAATGCATCCGATTTTTTAATCAACTCCGGCGCCATATTTTTATCCGGTGTCGAAACCACATTCATACGGTAGGGCATCCACAAATCTTCCACCGCTGCAAGAGCCTCTTCAATCTCCTTGGTAGGTGCATAATCTTGCAAAGCCAAAAAAGCTTCTTCAAAAGCAGCTACAGAAGCATCCAACTCTTTCTGCGCACTCTCCACCTTCACACCGGCACCAATCATCAAATAATCCTTCATCATCCGTTGTGTCAACATTCGCTGCCTGCCGGCTTGATTCAGTGCTGCTGCGTTTTCTGCCGGCTTTTGTGCCTGCAAACTCATCCCTCCCAGGGATACCAAAACCATAAAAAGTAATTTTTTCATTCTT
>WFZU01000132.1 GCA_015489405.1 Bacteroidales bacterium | reverse complement strand
GGTCAAGCACATTATTGTTATCCATAGTGTCAAGTCAAGTGTATTATTAACCTACCAAGCATTCGTTCTTTTTGTGGATAACTGCGTTAAAAATTTTAACCATAGCTAGAGTCCGTCTATAATGTCCGACTTCTGCGTTACGCTCGTTCTGAGACCAGTCATTGACGTGAGTCAACTCCTTTGCTTTCAGAACTTCACAAGCCTTGAATTCGAACATTCTAGCTCGGACTCTTGACTTTATGGACAGACACTAGCTAGAGTCTGTCTATAATGTCCAATAACTTCGTTACGCTCATACTCAAAACGTTATTTCGGCAGGCTCAATACATCGCATTGACAAAGGTCAACTCCTTGATTTTGAGTATTTCGCAAGCCTTGTTCTTGAACATTCTAGTATAAACTCCCGACTTTATGGACAGGCACTATCTAAGGTTGTGCTGAAAATTTTATGCCTTGTTCTCCTCAAAAATAACTTCGGCTTATACGTCATAATGCACTTTATTTGACACTGCTTTTTTGCTTAAACATCGTACGTAGATTTAAAATTGCGTGGAATTTGTTAATAAAATGTGATTAATTCTTTCCGGTAAAAAGGAAAACTCCATTACCTTTGCATCAAAATTGTCAATGTATAAGGTAATAATTCGACCGTTTTTGTTTCTGTTTTCGCCCGAAGGCGTACATCATAGCATAACCGGCTTGTTGAAACTCATTTCCTTTATTCCCTTTGCTAAAGCCCTCTTGAGGGTTTTTTTTATGTCCGGTGGCAAATCTTCTTCCGTTTCATTGTGGGGATTAGCGTTTGAAAATCCCGTTGGTTTGGCTGCGGGATTTGACAAGAATGCCGAGGTGTACGATCTTATGGGTGCGTTGGGCTTCGGTTTTGTGGAGATAGGGGCAGTTACGCCCCGGGCGCAAAAAGGGAATCCCAAACCCCGCCTTTTCCGTTTGCCCCAAGATGAGGCGCTTATCAATCGCATGGGTTTCAATAACAAAGGACTTGAAAATGCCGTTCGCAATCTTAAAAAAAGAAGATCTGATATTATTGTCGGAGCCAATATCGGAAAGAATACGGATACGCCAAACGAAAAGGCAGCGGAAGATTATTTTCGTGTTTTTCATGCCTTATTCCCTTATGTTGACTATTTTACGGTGAATGTGAGTTGCCCGAATATCACGGATTTGCACGAATTGCAAGACAAAGATGCTCTATTGTCTTTGTTGAAAGGGATTCAAAAGATAAATCATGAGAAAGAATATCCGAAACCGGTGCTTCTGAAAATTTCGCCGGACCTCAATTGGAGACAGATTGACGACACTTTGGAAATCGTCAAACAAACCCATATTGACGGTATCGTAGCAGTAAATACGACAACGTCCCGCAGCGGTCTTTCCACTTCCGGAGAAAAAGTTGCCGCTATCGGCAGGGGAGGCTTGAGCGGAAAACCATTGCGCGACAGATCGACGGAGATTATCCGTTACATTAGTCAAAAAACCGGTGGACAACTTCCCATTATTGCCGCAGGCGGAATCATGACCGGAGAAGATGCGATAGAAAAATTGGAGGCAGGAGCAAGCCTGATACAAGTATTCACCGGGTTTGTGTATCAAGGACCTTCTTTTGCTAAAAAGTTAAACCGTGCAATCCTTAAATGCAAAACGCAGAGACGATGAATATACTATTGAAAGATGTTATCTTGAGCGGGAAAGTCCAAAACGTTCTTATCCGGGACAAGGAAATTGTCTATACCGGCGAAGAAATGCCGGATTATGACCGTGTGGTGGAAGCAAAAGGTTTGCACCTCTTGCCGGGAGTCATTGACCCGCATGTGCATGTGCGGGATTTGGGACAACAGGAAAAAGAAGATTGGACATCTGCTTCCAAGGCAGCAATACGGGGAGGCATTACCACGGTTTTTGATATGCCTAACAACAAGCCGCCGACAATTAATCTCCCCAATCTTGAACGTAAACGGGAGAAAGCCCGGAAATCCCTGGTCAATTACCGTTTTAACCTTGCGGTTACCAATTATAATTATCCGGAAGTAAAGCAGATTTTGGAAAGTCAACCGCATGATGTCGCCGCATTGAAATTGTTTCTCGCCGGTTCGAGTGCCAACGAATACGTTTCCGGTACGGATGTTATCAAACGTTTTTTTGAATTGTCCCGGAAGCACCATATTCCCGTCATTTGTCATACGGAAGTGCAAGCCTGCATCGATCATCATGTCCGCAAATATCCTTCCCCTACGGTATTTGACCACGATGCTATTCGCCACCGTATATGCTCTGTCGAGGGAACCCGTATGTTGATTGATATTGCCAAGGAGACCGGTGGAATATTCTATGCGGCACACACCTCGACGGCAGAGGAAATACAGATGATAGGGGAAAACAAAGACCGGGGCAATATTTATTGTGAGATTACGCCTCATCATCTGCTCTTGAATGAGGAAATTCTCCCCACTGCCGGTAATTTTGCCAAAGTCAATCCGCCCATTCGCACCCGCGCGGACAATGAAGCCCTGTGGGAAGGGATTCGTAAGGGAGTTGTCGATACTTTCGGGACGGATCACGCACCGCATCGAAAGGCGGAAAAATTACAAGACTACCGGAATGCTCCTTCGGGATTTCCCGGGCTGGAAACGATGTTGCGACTCCTGTTGAACGAAGTGAACAAAGGACGTCTGGATATGGATACGTTGGTTCGTTTGACTTCAACGAAGGCTGCCTCTATTTTCGGTTTGGAAAAAAGAGGACAGGTCAAAGAGGGCTACATCGCCGATCTTACCTTGGTCGATATGAACAAAGAATGGAAAATAGAGGCAGACCGGTTCCGGACCAAAGCGAAATATTCGCCCTACGAGGGAATGACCGGTAAAGGGGATGTTGTGATGACTATAGTGGGCGGGAAAATATACGAAGTAAAAGAAGTTGATATTTAAGAGGAAACCGAAAGAAATGACAAAAAAAGAGTATATTTTACGGCTGTATGCCACCGGGGCGGTGAAATTCGGGGAATTTACGCTCAAAAGCGGAATCAAATCCCCTTTTTATATTGATTTGCGGGATATTATTTCGGACAATGCTTTGCTCGAAGCGACGGCTAACCTCCTTTCGGAGAAAGCCAAAAGTCTTGACTTTGACTATGTTACCGGTATTCCCTATACGGCGCTCCCTGTCGCTACTCTGATGGCGCAGAAATTAGGCAAACCGCTTATCTATTCCCGTAAGGAGGAGAAATCTTACGGTACCAAAAATGCGATTATCGGCAAATTTGAGAAAGGCAAGAAGTGCCTTGTCGTAGATGACTTGATTACGAGCGGTGAGAGCATTATGGAAACGGCTGAAAAATACAGCGAAGAAGGACTTCTTACCCGCGACTTTATGGTCGTGATTGACCGGAGCAAAGGGGGGGCGGCTTATCTGCATTCCCACGGTTATCGACTGCATAGCCTGATCCGGCTGGACGAAATTGTGGATACCCTGTTTTCGGAAGGTGCTATATCGAGGCAGCAAGTGGATGATATTGAGTCTTTTATGAACGCTTTGGGCGAAAAGAAAACGGCACAAGCCGCTTTACCCCTAAATCCCAAAGTGCAAAAAATTATTGATTTGTGTGAGCAAAAGCAAAGCCGTCTTGCCGTTTCCATTGTAGCGAATGACAGCAAGACGTTTTTTGAAAAATTGGAAGCGGTGGCTCCTATGGCGGTAATGATAATCTTTGATATAGAGGCAATCCGCGACGTGGAAGATGCTTTTTTTGAAAAACTGAAATCTTACCAAGAGCAATATCATTTCCTGGTGTTGCAAGACCGGCAATATGTCGCGCCGCTTGGGGGCTTGGACAGGGTATTGCAAAATAGTTGTTACCATTTTGATACTTGGGCTGATTTTGTCAGCATGCATCCGCTCGGAGGGACGAAGGCGACGGAGGAGATAGGAAAGATAAAGGCGGATGTGGGAGCTTTTTGGTATGCCAAATGGAATCGTAACGGAAGCCTGACCAACGATAATTATACGCGGAAAGTCTTTGAGATGGGAGCGAAACTCCCGCAACGGGTGGCGGGCTATTTCTGCGATGCCAAGTCTCTGCAAGAGGTGCGCCGGATGAGGAACAAAATTCCTGCCGGACAACTGATGATTGTTACGGCTTCGCCGGAAAAAGGCGGACTCACTCCGGAGGAGGCTCCGGGAGCGGGAGCTGACTTGGTAATCGTGGATTCGGCAGCCGCCGCTCAGATGGTTTTTGAATGATAAATATGTTACACGGATAAAAAAAGTACGATGATGAAGAATCTTATTTCGATGAGGGATGTCAGCAAAGATGATGTCCTGCGATTAATTGATTTGGCAGGGAAAATAGAACGCAAAGAAGTAGTCCCGGAAATGTCCGGAGTATTGGCGGCTTTGTTGTTCTTCGAACCCTCCACACGAACCCATTTTTCCTTCGATACCGCAATGAAAAAATTGGGTGGTAATACCTTCTCTATGACCGGCACCAGCACGACTTCGGTGAAAAAAGGGGAAACCTTGCGGGACACACTGATGACGATTAGTATGTATGCCGACCTGATTATCATGCGCCACAAGGTCGAGGGGGCAGCCCGTTTTGCGGCAGAGACGGTGGATATTCCGGTTATCAATGCCGGCGACGGAGCCAATCAGCATCCTACCCAGGCGATGTTGGATATGTACTCGATCCAAAAGACGCAAGGAACCCTCAACGATTTGAAAATCGGTTTGGTCGGAGACCTGCGCTTGGGGAGAACCGTGCACTCTTTGGCACAAGCGATGGCGGATTTTAATCCTACTTTTTATTTTACTTCCCCGCAACACCTGCAGATGCCGGCGGCTATCAAAGATGACTTGACCGCCAAGGGCGTGCATTATGAAGAGGTGGATGATTTGAGGGAAATAATTCCCGAACTGGATGTGATGTATGTTACCCGTATTCAAAAAGAACGTTTTGCCGTGCCGGAAGACTATGAGAAAGTGAAAAATTCGTATATTATCCGGAAATCCATGCTGGAAAATGTAAAGGACAATTTCAAAGTTCTGCATCCTTTGCCCCGTGTCAATGAGGTCTCTACCGATGTGGACAACACGCCGTATGCCTATTATTTTCAACAAGCCCGTAACGGGGTTTTTATGCGTCAAGCAATTATTACAACTTTATTGGGAAAAGCCTAAAAAACAGAAAGTATGAAAAGAGAACAGTTAAAAGTAGATCCTATCAAAAACGGTACGGTCATCGATCATATTGCCGCCGGAAAGGCACTGAAAGTTATAGAAATGCTGAAAATGGGAGAAACGGATCATCTCTTGATGGTGGGGATGAATCTTTCAAGCAACAAAATGGGACGCAAAGATATTATCAAAATCGAAAACCGGGTTTTGTCGGCGAAGGAAGCCGACAGTATTGCGTTGATTTCCTCTTCCGCATCTATCATTATCATTGAGGATTACAAGGTGATAAAGAAATTCACGGTGGAAATTCCCAATAAGATTAAGGAGTTTATCATTTGTCCCAATCCCAACTGTGTTACTAATGTGGAAAAAGTTCCTACGGTTTATCATCTGGCAAACCGCAGTCCGATTGAAGTGCGCTGTGCTTATTGCGAGAAGAAGTATGGTATTGATGATGTGAAATTCAGTATTTAGAGCTTGTCTATAATGTCCGACTTCTGCGTTACGCTCGTTCTGAAACCAGTCATTGACGTGAGTCAATTCCTTTGCTTTCAGAACTTCACAAGCCTTGAATTCGAACATTCTAGCTCAAGCTCTTGACTTTATGGACAAACACTATTCAGAGCTTGTCTATAATGTCCGGCTTCTGCGTTACGCTCGTTCTGAAACCGGTCTTTTCGGTAAGCTCAATGCATCGCATTGACGCAAGTCAACTCCTTTGCTTTCAGAACTTTACAAGCCTTGAATTCGAACATTATAGCCCAAGCTCTTGAGTTTATGGACAGACACTTAATATGCTTACTAATTGGGTAAATGATTAGGCACCCCAAGG
>WFZU01000131.1 GCA_015489405.1 Bacteroidales bacterium | reverse complement strand
CTCTATTACAATAAAAAAAGGAGAACTGTTTTAGCTCTCCTTTTTATGCGGTCTGGACGGGACTCGAACCCGCGACCCTCGGCGTGACAGGCCGATATTCTAACCAACTGAACTACCAGACCATTTCATTCAAACATTGCTTTAAAAAGCGTTGCAAAAGTACATACAATAATTTAATATCCAAGAAAAATATTCAAAAAATGTAAAAAATTATTACAGGGAATCATCTCACTGAATATAAACATTTTATGACTCTTTAAAAGCATCCCAACCTTGTGATTTCAGAGGAATTTGCTCACCGATACCGTTGATTAGATTCAGTCCGGAGGCACTATCCGTGATATGACCTATCACGTGAACCGCTGTTTCCCCCTTGAGTTTATCATAATCTTCGGCTTTGACAGTGAACAGTAATTCATAATCCTCGCCACCGTTGAGAGCCGCCGTAAGCGGGTTGAGAGAAAATTCCTCGGCAGTCGTAACCGTTACAGGATCGATCGGAATTTTATCCTCATACACATTACAACCGGTGTTTGAAGCGACACATATATGTTTCAACTCGGAGGCAAGCCCGTCCGAAATATCAATCATTGCAGTCGGGAAAACTTTCTTCTTTTTCAACAGTTCGAGAATATCAAGTCTTGCTTCCGGTCTCAGTTGACGCCCGACAATATAGTCGTAGCCTGCAAGGTCCGGTTGATGCCGGGGGTTAGCCATAAAGGTTTTTTTCTCTCTTTCGAGAACAAGAAGCCCCATATAGGCGGCACCCAAATCTCCGGATACAAAAACCAAATCTCCCGGTTTGGCTCCCGAACGCAATACAATTTTATCTTTTCGTGCAGCCCCCAGAGCGGTAACAGACAAATGCATCCCTTTGTTGGTAGAAACCGTATCCCCTCCTACCAAATCGACTTTATATTTTTCACAGGCTACCCGGATGCCGGCATAAACCTCTTCCAGAGCCTCTACCGAAAAACGATTGGACACGCCTATTCCAACCAACATTTGAGCGGGCAGTCCATTCATCGCGACAATATCCGAAAAATTAACGATAGCCGCTTTGTAGCCCAGATGTTTCAACGGCATATAGGTTAAATCAAAATGCACCCCTTCGATAAGCAGATCTTGTGTGATGAGCGTTTGCTTTCCTTTATGCTGAATGATGGCAGCATCATCCCCTATCCCCAAAATAGAAGAGGGATTTTTTATCTCAAAATGCGCTGTGAGATGTTTGATTAAACCGAACTCTCCCAAACTCGATAATTCTGTTCTTTTCGTACTTTCAAACATACGTAATAAATATATTTCTGTTTACTTAATAGAAATTGTTTTGTCCCTGAAGTCTTTTTTTTTGAAAGTTCCCTACGGGCAATAAGTCCTCCCTGCTGTTTTTCAGGCAGAAACTCCCGTTTTAGCGCAACGCTCGTCATTGCCGGCAACATAAAGAGCCTTGGCAGGAGAACAGAAATTATTTCCTCCTCCCACCGAATGAGGGAGGCATCAAACCTTTGCCCGGAGGGCTGCTCATAGTCTTCTTTTGCGAACTGTTTTTCTTCTTCGCAGAAGTCTTCGTTTTGGGTCCTTTTCTCCGGTCTTCCCTTCGCGTAGTTCCCATCACGGCGCCGACTTTGTCCAACACATCATCGCTAATGTCATAGCGTGATTGCACATACAATATGGAAAGGCTTCCGGCTTTATCAAAAACAAAAGCATAGTTTTTCTCCTCAGCTATTTCGCTGATAGCATTATAGATTTTTTCCTGAATAGGTTTTATAAGGTCTTCCCTTTGTTTGAACAATTCCCCTTCCGGTCCGAAATACTTCTTTTGCAATTCCTTGACCGCTTTCTCCATTTCTTCGATTTGCTGTTTCTTTTTCTCTTTTATTTCCTTGGGCATCAGCACCGATTGAGCCTCAAACTTTTCTTTCATTGTTTTCAGCTCATCATATTTTGCAGCTACTTCCTCCTTGTATTCCATCGCTATATCATTCAATTCCAGCTGTGCATCCTTGTATTCCGGAATATTATCCATGATATATTCCGTATCCACATAAGCATATTTTTGGGAATACACACCCAAGCTGACCACCAAGGCAAGGAGTGATAAAATGATTTTCTTATTCATAAGTCCATTTTTTTTGAATAAAACGAAAAAGTACGCCATATATTACAAGAATAAAAACCTTAGTCAATAGATGAATTAATCGAAAAATGAAACTGCCCTTTATTCGCATCCGGATTTCCCGGAATGGGGTCAATACCATAGCCCCAATCCAGTCCCAAAAGCCCGAACATCGGCAGGAATATTCTCACGCCAACTCCGGCGGAACGGTACAACTTAAAAGGCTGATAGGATTTGAAATCCGCCCAGTTGTTACCGGCTTCCACGAAAGAAAGCATAAAGATGGTGGCAGAGGGATTGAGTGACAGCGGGTATCTCAATTCCATCGTATATTTACTGTAAATACTTCCGCCTCCGGGAGGTGTAATGGAACCGTTTTTGTAGCCCCGCATACCGATGATTTCCCTTCCGTCAAAATTATTGTATCCGGTCAGTCCGTCCCCTCCCAAATGAAAACGTTCGAAAGGAGTAACTCCTATCAAACTATTATAAGAGCCCAAAAATCCCATTTTGGCACGGGTCATAATCACCAGATCCCCGGTGAGTTTGGTATATTGCGTGAATCTCAGATTCCATTTATGATATTCGATCCATTTATACTTTTCTTCACTGCTCATCAGGGAATAGTCCTTATTGCTAAGGAGCGAATATGGGAGCGTGAGTTTGGCAGTGATAGACATATCGGAACCATTCCGGGGATAAATAAATCCATCGGTCGAGTTGCGCGAAAGGGTCGTTTGGAAACTGAAATTATTAAATTTCCCATTGCTGGTATTGAAAGCAAAATTTCCGGTATAATTTTTCAACGTATAGCGTTGGAGATTAATGGCATTATACCATTGGAAAAAGTCATCGGGCCATTTAAGACGGCGTCCCAATCCTACCGTCAGACCGTCAATAATAAATGCCTGTCTTTGAGCCGCTGCCGTAGAATCCCGGAGCGATTCCCACCAAGTGATACCGGAGCGGTTAAAGGTCGTATGATACAAACTGACACTCAACGCATTAGGTTTCTTCCCACCCAGCCAAGGTTCGGTAAATGAAGCACTGAAACTGGTATAATAGCCTCCGGTCGTCTGAAAACGCAGCGAGAGTTTTTGTCCCCCTCCTATCGGCACGGGACGCCATGCCTTCTTTTTGAAAATATTCCGCGCAGCGAAATTATTGAAAGATACGCCGAGAGTCCCGATGACACGACCGTATCCCCAGCCTCCCGAAAGTTCGATCTGGTCGGACGAAGTCTCCTCCACACTGTATTTCAGGTCCACTGTTCCGTCAGCGGGATTGGGGTTTACATCAGGCTGTATTTTTTCTTGGTTAAAATATCCCAACTGTGCCAACTCACGGGTCGTACGAATCAGGTTTGAACGGGAAAAAAGATCTCCCGGACGCGTTCGTATCTCCCTGAAAATAACGTGGTCCATAGTCCGCGTGTTGCCACTGACATCCACGCGTTTTATGGTGGCTTGTTTTCCTTCGTAAATACGCACTTCCAAATCGATAGAATCACCTTCTACATTGACCTCTACCGGGTTCGCTTGAAAAAACAAGTATCCGTCATTCATATAGAGCGAAGAAACGTCATCTTCATTTTGATTGTAGGTAAGATTTTGCGTAAGGTGTTCCCAATTATAAAGGTCTCCTTTCTGTATGCGCAAAACCCTCGACAATTGTTCTCCACTGTATTTTGTATTCCCCAACCAATCGATATTCCTGAAATAATATTTGTGTCCTTCATTCAGATGAAGGTAAATATTCAAGCCGTCTTTGGTCTTCACAATTGAGTCCCCGGTTATCGTAGCATCCCGGTATCCGTGTGAGTTATATTTGTTGATGATAGCGACCTTGTCCTCTTCATACTTGTCCCGGAGGAATTTGGAAGGCTTAAATATCCTCAATTTCACCCTCTTTGTAAGATAATCCCAACTGTCCTCTTTCAATTTGTCAAAGTTCAACAGGACAATATCTTTGACCGCTTTGCCAAGCAAGCGTTCAAAACCGTTAAGAGGGTCGAAATATCCTTTTTCCTTGGTCTCTTTCATAAACTGTTTCACGCGATAATCGCTGAAATCCTTATTCCCTGCAATTTCTATCTTATTGATTCTAACCTTCTTATGCTTTTTTATATCAAATATTAGTTGCTCATAATTATCGTGAATGCTATCCGGAACCTGGATAATCTTCACCCCCACATTGAGAAAACCTTTACCGATGAAATAATCTTTAATTTTTGTTTTGGTAGTCGTCAAAAGATTCTCTGTAACCACATCTCCACGCTTCAAATTGATCTCATCTCGCACATTATCCGCTTCTCCTTTCCGGATTCCTTTGAAAGAAAAGAAAGACAGGCGTGGTCTCTCCGTCAAATGAATATCCAGAAATACCGTTTCTCCTTCCACTTTGGTGGCATAGATAGCGATATCGTCAAACAGCCCTTGTTTCCACAAATTTTTGATAGCATTGGAAATAATATCGCTGGGAATGGTAATACGGTCGCCGACGGATAAACCGGAAATAAGTTTTATCGCATTTTTGTCCAAATGTTTGATGCCGCTAACGGAAATTCCCCCGATGATATATTCTTTCGGATTTAAGTAATCTATCGTCAGCAGGTCTTTTCCCACAGAGATTTCACCTTGTGCGTTTACCCTCCGGGGGATAGCCATTCCCAATATCAACAAAAGAAATATCCCGGCAAAAGAATAAGCTGAATAAGTATGTCGTATGCTGTTTTTTCTCCTCACTTTCATTAAATCTTTTCTATCTTACAATTGTTCACTAATTTTCCCAAACCTTCTTTCTCTGTTTTGATAGTCATATATTGCCTCATACAAATCTTCGCTGGTAAAGTCCGGCCACAATTTCGGAGAGAAAACAAATTCGGCATAAGCCAATTGCCAAAGCAGGTAATTGCTCAACCGTTGCTCTCCACTGGTACGTATCATCAATTCCGGGTCGGGCATCCCGCGAGTGGTGAGATGTCCGGAGACCAACTCTTCATCTATATCCTCCACCTTTATTTTTCCCGACATTGCTTCTTCGACAATCGCTCTCACGGCATTCGTCAACTCCCAACGGGCGCTGTAACTAAGGGCAAGGTTGAGTTGCATCCGCGTATGATGTTGTGTATCGGCAATCGCTTTGGAAAGCTCTTTCCGGGTCTTCGGAGGCAAAGAGGCGATATCACCAATGGCGAACAAACGGATACTGTTGTCGTGCAAGGTCTTGATTTCCTTCTTGATAGAACTGACCAGTAACTTCATCAAGGCATCAACCTCTCTTTTTGGGCGTTTCCAATTTTCTGTTGAGAAAGCATAGAGGGTGAGATAATCCACACCGATTTTAGCACAGGCTTCGGTAATCTCCTTGACGGTCTCCACTCCCTTATTGTGACCGAAGACCCGCACTTTCCCCTGTTTTTTTGCCCAACGGCCATTCCCGTCCATAATGATAGCAATATGCCGGGGGATTTTTTCTTTATTTATTTTCTCCAAAAAAGACATATAAAAAATTTAGTTTTTAAATCCGGAGCAAGCGCCCCTCTTGGTGAGATTGAACCGGTAAAACAAAGACAGTCCGGCGAAAGAGTACCAATCTTGTGAAGCACGAAGCCCTCTTTGCATTTGAGGTTCGTGATTCAGTGTAGGGTCGGAAAAAGCAACCGTGGAATAATCGTGATGTCCCGGTCCGATATTGGGAGCAGAAAGATAGTATTCAGTGCTCACATCATCCAGATAATCGGTGAACGTCCTTCGCAATCCCCATTCCAGAGACACGGCAAACTTGCCGGAAAAGCTGTATTTCACCCCCAGCCCGAAAGGAATGGCAAATTGGTAGAGGCTATACACTTTATGGGGATTTTCCAATATGCTACCGCCTTCTCCTTCCGTATTCAGTTCTCTCAAAGAGACTCCCGCCCGCTCGGGACGGTGATGAAATCCGGCTATACCGGCAAAAATAAAGGGCGAAAAAACATCTTTGGCGCTACCGGTGAAATACGGGAGGAAATTAAATTCCGAAACTATCGAAGCTTCGTAAATACCGGAAGTAAAAGAAAGACCGCGCTCAGGCATAAAGCCGGAACTGACATCGTCGCCTTTGATTTTTCCATACACAAATTGCCCGCGAAATGCCCATCGCTTGTTTTCAAGATAGCGAACCAAACCTCCGTATGCTTTATCCGTATTCAAAAAATGAAAGTGCGGATTGAGGTCTCCAATGTAATAAGCCCCTCCACCGAAGATACCCACCTCTAAGGATTGAGACCTAAGTTGCTGAGCACCAATTATTAACAAAATCAAAAAAATCTTTCTCATCGATCCAATATTTATTTTATACAATAACATCTTTTTGGAAATGTTATTTTATAAAACGGGGCAAATATATGAATAATGGCGCAATACAATTGTTTTTTCTTTTTAATTTAAGTTAAAAGCGAAAACGCTCCCGCAGACTCACTCACATTTGCCGTTTTCCGGTTTGCCGCAGGCAGAACTTCCGGAAAAAAACAAGCGTGCCGGATGGGAGACAGCCGGCAATAGATTGCACTACTAATTTCTCAAATCGGCACCCCAATTCAATTTGTTGTGTATCGTCCGGAGAAAATCGTCTCCTTCGGGTTGCACCAGATTAATTTTAAATTTCTCGGTTTTGATATGCAATTCTATGGAAGAGTCCACAGATTCGGAACGGGAATCCAGATTCACAAAATATTTTTTTATTCTGCCGGATACTTTGATACGAATCTGACTGTCTTCGGGTATAACAATGGGACGTACCGTAAGATTGTGCGGAGCAATGGGAGTGATTACAATATTTTGTGAACCAGGCAAAATAATAGGACCTCCGCAACTCAGGGAATAGGCGGTAGAGCCCGTCGGAGTGGCAATAATTAGACCGTCTCCCCAATAGGTGTTCAGAAACTGTTCATTGACATACGTATCAACGGTAAGCATCGAGAATGGTTTTTTGCGATAAATGCTAATGTCATTGAGTGCATAATTCAGACTACCGAATATATTTTGCGTGGTCTCAAGACGCAAAAGGCTGCGCTTATCGAGGGAATAGCGCTGATTGAAAACTTTATCCAGCGTTTCCTTAATATGTTGGGTTTGCACGGAAGCCAAAAACCCCATCCTTCCCAAGTTAATTCCCAAAATAGGAATCCCCGTATCCTGCACAAAGGTAATCGTCTCAAGAAGTGTCCCATCTCCCCCCAACGAAAAAAGAAAGTCTGCCTTCCGCATTTCCGTGTGTGTGGTATATGTTTTGGGAACATTCCGGAACCGGATAAACTTCCGGAGGCGGTCATAATATTTTTGATGAATAATAAGTTCTATATTGCGCCCTTCTAAATATTCTATCAAGTACTGAACATCTTTTCGATGTTCTACCTTAAACACTTTCCCAAAAATTGCAATCTGCATATCCCAATAT
>WFZU01000130.1 GCA_015489405.1 Bacteroidales bacterium | reverse complement strand
GCGGGAATATCAAAGCTGGCGCCCACGGAAATTTCTTGTGGGAGCGGCAGTTTTTCATTTCTTTTATATTGAAATTGGATGAAATCAAAAATCTTTTTCGCTTTGGCATTTTCCCATTCCCAAGCAGCCTTTGCCTTCTCGACACGAAGGTTAGATCGTTTTAATGCAGACTTCACTCCGGAAAAAGCATCTCCCGCTATCCGGTCTTGAATCTCTTTCACCGGAATCCAGCCGTCAAAATGGAGCTGCACCGGCTGTTCGATATCGTTCTGCAAGGAAGCATATGCTCTTTCTACGGCTTGCTTGTTGCGCAGTATCTCGCGTTTCAATGACATGCGTTCGTCTTCGAGCGAAAGCCAGTCGTCAACGTCGATATCCTTGCCCGATTTCAACATATTGTGATACACCTTACGGCTATCGTCCAGCACCACCAATTCCTCTTGTGCAATCTTATTCTTTTGTGTGAGGAAATGAATTTCTATCATATTTTTATATGCCTCTTGAATGATGCCGGTGAGATATTCCTGCCGGATAAGCATAAGTTCCGTTTTATTTGCCGCCATCAAATGATTGAAGGCTCGCTGTTCCGCACCGCTGTTGAAATTGAATCGAATCTGATAATGTTGTTGTGAAAAGTCCAACTCGTCCGTTTCGGTACGGAAATTTATTTTCCCCAAAAGGGGCAATGACAGACGGCTCTGCCGGAAATATTGCAGGCTGCTTTGGTAGGGCAATTCCAAGGTCTTTTTCCGGATGATTTGTTGCAAAACCTGTGAAGAAGTAAAAGAAGATTGAGCAAACAAACAGCCTCCGGAGAGCCAAAGACCCACCGTCCAAAGGAGATAAAATCTTGTTCCGTAAACGGATATTGTTTTCATATATTCCTCATATTATCCACCCAATCTTGCCCGGGCTATTCATCGACCGTCATTAACATTACCTTTTCTTTTTGAAGAAATTTATTCTCAAAAGGTATTTTGACCAATACTTCCCTGCCGTATGATTTCACTTCGGGGATTTTGCGGAGGCGTTCGGGGATTTCCACAATTCTGGAACCCAAGCCGGTAACGACGCCAAGCACCCTGTGCGAAGGATGCATAGAAGAGCTTACCCAAAGTTTATTGCCGGCTTTGACCCGGAGCAAGAGGCTTTCGTGTACATATCCTTTTACCAAAGTAGGATTGGTCTGGTAGAAATCCATAAAACTCTTGAAAGCGGAAACGTATTCCCCTTTTTTGCACAAGACATTGCCAATCAAACCATCCATAGGAGCGTAGATTTTGAGATTTTCTTTTTCTTTCTCATAATGCTCAATTTCGGCATCAATGATTTCCGTTTTGATGTTGGAAGGTTTCCCGGTAGCCTCCAACAATTTATCCTGAAAGCGGATTTCCTGCGTATAATTATCATTGATTCTTTTCCGCATAGCGGTCAAATAGTCCAATTGCAGGCGGCTGCGCCTTACATACTGCCCGGAATCAAATGACAAACTTTTTAATCCTTCATACAAAGATTTATTCACTTCAATCTTGTTTTCGAGCTCATTGATTTGGCGGTCTATTTCCGACAATTTTTTCTCTTTCTCAAATTTCAATTCTTTGATTTTGTTGCGAATCGTTTCCGTTTCCCGGTGCGAATCGACGCTGATGGCTTCTTTTTTCAATTTCAACTCCTTGATTTTAGCCGGAATGGAAGCATCTTGGACAATGAGCAGCAGATCTCCTTTTTTTACTTTTTGTCCCGGCGTAACGAAGACTTTTTCGACCAGGACATCACGGTTGTAGTTTATCTCCATCTCCTTATTTTGGGCGAAGCCGTAAAAGAAAGCCGAATTATTATTGAAATGAGTGTACATAAGATACAAGGCGATGACCAATATGACGGCCACGACGTACACGCTGTTTATGTTATTCAACCTCTTCATCATCAACACTATATCGTTTCAGCCTTATTTCTTTCCAGCGTAAAGCGTTGCACAACCATCCCATTGACTTGCTGAATAGCCTCTACCAATTGCTTATCTTTTTCCGGATTTTTCAGCCTTACATCGTAGGTATAAGAAGTTTTGAAAGTGTCCTTTTTCAAACTCGTTTGCTGTTTGTTCAAAATAAATTTTTTGCTATACTGCCGTAGAATTTTTTCCAAGGTTTCTTTGTCTGTCAGGGATTTGTCTAATTGAACTTTGAGGGAAGCGGTAATATTTTGGGAAGTGGTAAAAGAAGAATAATGCAAGAGGAATGCGGTCAGCGAAAAAGCCAGGGTGCCGGCAATGGCAATCGTAAACCCGAAGACCCCGCAGGCAATACCGGCACCGAGAGCGGCAAACATAAACACGATATTGCGCGAATCCCGTACCGTCGTGCGAAAACGGATAATCGAAAGAGCTCCCAACATCCCCAAACCACGGGCGACACTATCACCTATTGCCTGGATAATCATGGAAGCCACAATAGTTATCAATATCAAGGCTTGCAAAAAGCTGTCCGGACGATTGACTTCCCGGGAAGTACGGTCGTAGGTAAATGCCAACAATATGCCCAGCAGCAGGGAAAAAAGAATCGTCATGATGATAGACGTCAATGCCGGATACTCTGAATTGAATTGTAAAGATGACAAATCAAACATAATACGCTTGTAATGTGAGTGGCAAAATTAGCAATAAATGGATAATGAATAATGAAAATGACAAAAAACTTCCATCCAACATTATGCAATTATACAATTATACAATGATACAATTATTCAATGGTACAATGGTGCAATGATATAATGGTACAATGGGTTTATGTATAAAAAGCTCCGTAGGAGTGAAATCTTTGTAGCCCTGCACGGACGTGCAGGGAAAATGTTATGCAATAACACCCGCAGGCGAAATATCGCAAAATTGAAATACAGAGGTTGCTGTCCTGCGGAATAGAAAAAAATAAGCCACGAATGCACGAATGAATTTTGCCAGAGGGATTTTGCGGCAAGCCGCAATTCATTTACCATTAACCATTCACCATTAACAACTAATCATT
>WFZU01000129.1 GCA_015489405.1 Bacteroidales bacterium | reverse complement strand
TTCAACGACACTTCCGCCTATCCTTATCAACTGCGTTGGGATTCGCCTTTGATTGATAAAGGGACGCCTATGTACACCGAAGGGATGGAGCCGCCCTATATCAAAACCATTAATGGAAAATATTGTCTGATAGGCGTTTACGGGGATAGCATCTGGTTGCCTGCTACCGACCTTGCCGGCAGACCCCGTATCCAAGGCGGACGCATCGATATGGGGGCTTATGAGTATCCGGATTCCACCTCCCGCATCCGGAACTATTCCCGCAAAGCGGCGGAAAAATTCACGGCAAAAACCTTTCCCAACCCCTTCCGGCACAATCTGTTTATCGACTACGAACAAAAAGAAAGAATCAAGGGCTTGGAACTCTTTATCTACGACCTCAAAGGCTATGAAGTATGCCGCTTGCAGCCCAAAGGCACCTTATTAGCCAACAAAGGCAGGCTCATCTGGGACGGCAAAGACCAATGGGGCGAAGAAATGCCCCCCGGCAGCTATTTCCTCTATGCCATCGCCGACGGACAGAAGATTTTTGCTGCGAAGGTGGTGAAGAAATGAAAGACAATTTTTAGCGGGGAGATCCGGAATAAAACCCGCCCATGCGTCAATAATATTGCTAATCCAAGTCTTCGAATTCCGAATTGTTGCTCTTGTATTCCGGGACTATCCCTTTCATCATCTTCACTATCAGATAATTATCTTGACTGTACAGATTACTTTTCAGATCACCAATCAGCGCACTGACACGCTCATGGGAACACTCTTTCACTTTTGCAACCATAATTTTCGGATGATGTGTAGGAATCGTATTCTCTTCATCCGCCAATAATTCTTCATATAATTTCTCGCCGGGGCGCAGACCTACAAATGATATTTGAATATCCCTACCCGGTTCGAGACCGGCAAGGCGTATCATTTTCGTAGCAAGGTCCACGATCTTAACGGATTTGCCCATATCGAAAATAAAAATCTCTTTCCCTTTCCCCATAGCTCCGGCTTCCAAAACCAGTTGGCAAGCCTCCGGAATAGTCATGAAATAGCGCGTAATATCCGGATGTGTTACCGTAATGGGACCGCCTTTTTCAATTTGCTTTTTGAAAAGACGAACGACCGAACCATTGGAGCCCAAGACGTTGCCGAAACGGGTGGTGATATACTGTGTTTTGCTATAGTCATTCTTGGTTTGCGCATAGATTTCAGCTATACGCTTGGAAGCTCCCATAACATTCGTTGGGTTTACCGCCTTGTCGGTAGAAATCATAATAAATTTTTCAACGCCAAACTCATCCGAAAGATCTACTAAATTTTGAGTTCCTACGATATTGGTTTTTACGGCTTCTGCCGGATTGGTCTCCATCATAGGGACGTGCTTGTAGGCGGCAGCATGAAAAACGATTTGAGGACGAAACAGCGAAAAAGCTTTCCGCATACGGTCCAAATCGGCAATATCGGCTATCGCTACCTCATAATCATAGTCTTTGGACAACTCGCGTAGTTCCATATCCAACTCAAACATAGGAGTTTCCGCCTGATCTATCAGGACTAATTTGCGCGGAGCGAAAGCCAGGAGTTGACGCGTTATTTCACTCCCGATAGAGCCGGCAGCCCCCGTTATCATCACTACTTTCCCTTTGATATATGCCCGTACCTTCTCTTTGTCGAGGATAATAACATCCCGGTTGAGCAAGTCATCAATCCGTATATCCTTGATTTGGTCTATCTTCAATTTGCCGTCAATCCAAGTATTGACCGGAGGCACAAAACGCACCGGCACTTTATAATTAAGACACACATCCACAATATCTTGCTTGCGCGAAGCAGAAAGATTTTGTACGGAAATAATCACCGTATCGATAGCGTGTTTCTGCAGCAACAACGGCATACGTTCAAAAGATTCAATCCTTACGTTTTCTATCTTTTTACGCTGTTTTTTCTTGTCATCATCGATGAAAGCAACAACCTGATAATTGGTTCCGGGATCACTGCTCAACACGTTTTTGGTAATGATTCCGGCTTCGCCGGCACCGAAAATTAATACTTTTTGCAAATCTTTCTTGGATTTGCCAATCTCCATATACGCCATCTTCACCAATATCCGGAACGTAATCAGCGAAAAGACCACGGTGATAGATTCTATCAAAATAATAGAGAACGGAAGCAGATAAAAGCCTTTCGTAAAATAGCTAATCAGATTAATCAGCCCCATTGTCATCGACCCCAAGAAAATAATCACCAACATACGCACCGAATCTTCGGTACTCGAATGTTGGATTATACCCGCATAGGTTTTGCCCAAGACAAAACTAAGCAAACGTACAGACACGACAATCAAAAAAACAATATGAAAACGGCTCAGTTCGGAGGGAGGAATATGAAAGTCAAAACGAAGTAAATAAGCCAGGATGACTGAATAAATCACCATCAGACTGTCAATACAAAAAATCAACCAACGGGGAATATTTTTTCTAAATATGTTCATAATATCAAGTCTATCCGAACAATGTTTGCAGTGCATCCCAGCGTTCCAAGTTAGAAGCACCGTATTGTGCAATATTTTTTCTGATTTTCTCCGGCGGTTTCGGATGTGTCAGATATTTCCCTGACTTGGAATAAAATTTATCCGCATAGCATATCAACTTTTCTTCCAAGCGTAGAGGTAACATATCCCTTGCCGGCAGAGGCAATTTTGCCGCTACTATCTCTTCTTTCGTCAAACCCACCCCCACATGTCTTTCACAGACCGGAGCAACCCACGCAAGCCCCTCCTTCTCCAAGAGTTCCCTTCCCAGATAAGCGTGTGCAATATAAGGATATTTCCCATGGCAATCAATCTTGGGAGCATTCGTAAAGATGATTCCGATGTCGTGTAACATAGCCCCGTACAAAACAAAATCTTTATCGAAATGCAATTCCGGCTTGCGGGAAATAATTTCAAAGGCAAATTGCGTAACCATACGCACATGCGTAAGATAATATTCCCTCGCTTTTCTCCCCGGGGGGAAATATTTATTGATGATTCGTTGTAAATCTTCCGGTAGTTGCTCAAAATCTATTTGCATGCTAAAAAACGGAGAATTTTAAATATTTCTTCGGGTTTTCATGGATGTCTTTCAATAATATATCCAGACTCCGGCTGGAACTTTCCAAAGCATTGTAAAGAGAATCATTTTTCAACAGCAAACCCAAGCTGCCTTTCCCCGAATTAATCTGTTCCAAGACCCTGTCCATGCTGCGGATAGTCTTATCCGTATTGGCAATGGTTTCTTGAAATTTAATTTTCGCCAAGGTGTCACTGATGGAGGAAAAATTGCGGATTGCATTGCCGATATATTCTTTGTTTTCTTCAAGATTGGCGGAAATAGACTGGAGGTTTTCCACAATCTTCACAAAGCGGGGTTTCTCTTGAATCATCATAGAATTGAAAGACAAAGAGGTCTCTTCCAGGTTTTTCATGGTGTTCAAAACCCTTTGCAAACTTTCCGAAAAATTGCGCCCGTTTCGCCCACCCATCACTTTTTCCACCATCGTCAAGAGGGTGTCTATACTTCCCATCACATTCTCCGCTTTGGATTTCAGAGGCTGCAACTCGCGATTGATGGCGGCTTTGATGGACTCTTCCATTTTGGATGCCAAGGTATCTCCGCTTGCAGCATACTGTTTTGAATTTCCCGGCAAAATAGACAAAGCTTTGGAGCCCATAATATCCGAACTGATTATTTTCGCTGTCGAATTGCGAGCAAGTTTAATATCCTGCGTTATCATAATTTCAACCACCACTTTCGAAGGAGTATTCGTCGCAAAATACACATCCTTTACCTGCCCCACTTTCAACCCGTGAATCAATACGGGATTGGTAGGCATCAAGCCATCCACATCATCATAAACGGCATAATAAATCCCCTCTTTGGAGAAAATATCCATACCTTTCAGGTAATTGATTCCCCAATACAACAAAAGTCCGGTAAATAGCACCAACAAGCCTATCAGAAATTCCTTCTTAATTCTCAAAGCATTATTTTTTTTACAAAATTACATTTTATTTTAAACGGACGGCAAGAAAATCTATTTTGTAATTCACAATCTTTCTTAATATTTCAGCATTCCCTGACTTCCATAAAATTACACCGGAAAAATAAACAAAACAAAATAATGGCTTTCCCCAATCGGAAATTGACACTTCTCCTCATAATATTTTTCAAAGGGCTATTTTGGCGTTCTCTTTGTATCCTGCAATTGTTTTTCACTACTTTTGCAAAATAAAATTTTCCGGCACAAAAAAAAC
>WFZU01000128.1 GCA_015489405.1 Bacteroidales bacterium | reverse complement strand
GGAGAAAAAACATCAAATTCGAAAAAAAATTCGCCGGTTTGGCGAAAAAAAGTAGCCGGAAGATTAGAAAAACAGCAAATATGGAGGGGATTTGCGAGGGACAAGTCTATGCAAAAAGAATCATTAATAATCGAGCAAATTACAGGCTATAAGCCGATACATTATTGCAGATATTTCTCTTCTAATCACCCAAAATATTTCCTGATTTATCAAATATTTGGAAATATTAGGGAATAAAAAAACACCTGCCGGCTTCTATCCATAGATTCCCCCGGATTTGCAGACAAACACTAACATATCCGCGGCAATTGCTCCCCGACCGGCATATGTACCACTCGCCTTCCGCCCATAGCATTATGTATCAACACTTTTCCTTTATGTTCTTCGACTACCGTCCCAATGACAGTCGCATTACGGGCATCTGTATGTTGGCGAAGCATACGCACAACCTCCCCGGCAATATCCGCTTTCACAAAAGCCATAAACACGCCTTCATTAGCCGTATATAAAGGGTCTAATCCAAGTATTTCGCAGGCGGCACTTACTTGCGGATCTACGGGGATATTATCCTCCAAGACGATGCCCACATTTCTTTCTTGGACAATCTCATTTAGGGTAGCGGCGACGCCTCCCCGCGTAGGATCCCGGAAAAGATGAATGTCTTTTCCAAAAGTATCCAAGAGCGGAATCGTCAGATGATTCAGGCTGCGCGTATCGCTTTCTATACTTGTCTCAAATGCCAAGCCTTGCCGCACGGAAAGGATAGCGATGCCATGTGTGGCGATATTATCGCTAATGATAATTTTGTCGCCGGCTTGAATATTCTGCATATCTATGGCTGCCGCCGGATGCAATCGCCCGAGACCGCTGGTATTAACAAAAATACGATCCCCTTTCCCCTTTTCGACGACCTTCGTGTCGCCGGTAACGATTTTTACCCCCGCTTTTTCGGCAGCAAATTTGACCCCTAAAAGGATATCCCAAAATTCGGTCATTTTCAGTCCCTCTTCAATGATAAAAGCCAGCGAAAGATATTCCGGAATAGCACCGCACATCGCCACATCATTGACGGTTCCGTTTACCGAAAGTTCTCCGATATTACCTCCCGGAAAAAAGACGGGAGAAATCACAAAACTATCCGTCGAGAAAGCAATATTTCCTCCCGCCGGGAGAAAAGCACCATCGTGATGTTGGTCCAAAACATCGTTTTTCAACAGGTCAAAAACGCCGCTTTCCAACAGTTTATTCGTCAATAATCCACCGCTTCCGTGCGCCAAGGTAATCACATCAAATTCAAACTTCGGTGCCGGACATTGCATATACAAAAGACTCTTTTTCATACCCTTAATTTCTACGATAATTATAATAAGCCGCACAAGCTCCTTCCGAGCTTACCATCGGCGCTCCGAGCGGATTTTGCGGATGGCATTGTTTCCCGAATTGAGGACATTGGAAAGGTTTTTTCACGCCCTTCATAATATCGCCGGCGATACATTCCGCATTTTCCGCTACGGCAACCATGTCCACCTGAAACTTTCTGTCCGCATCAAACTGCCGGTAAGCTTCCTTGATTTTCCAGCCGCTCTGCGGAATGGTTCCGATCCCGCGCCACATCTGATCCGCTTCCTCAAAGACCTCATTGATAATCTTTTGAGCTTCCTTATTCCCCGGCTCACTAACAATCCTCCGGTATTGATTCTCCACCTTCGCCTGCTTGTTTTCCAACTGTCTCACGGCAGCCAGGATTGCCATCAGCAAATCCAAAGGCTCAAATCCGGAAACCACGATAGGAATGTGATATTTTGCAGCCAACTCATGATATTGCCAATAGCCCATAATCGAGCAAACGTGTCCGGCTGCCAAAAAAGCATCGATTTTCGCTTCGGGATCATCCATCAGCGCTTCGATTGCCGGCGGAACCAGCACATGCGAAGTCAATATCGAATAATTGGACAATTGCAAAGATTTTGCTTGGATGACCGACAAGGCATTGGCAGGTGCAGTCGTCTCAAAACCGACCGCAAAAAAGACGATTTCCTTTTCCGGATGTTGCTGAGCCAGCCGCACCGCTTCAAGCGGAGAATACAATATGCGGATATCGGCACCTTTTGCCTTGGCTTCCAGCAAACTCATCTCCGAACCGGGAACGCGCAGCATATCCCCGAAGCTGCATAAAACAACCCCCCTCTCCATCGCCAAAAAAATAGCTTTGTCAATCAGATGCAAGGGAGTAACACATACCGGACAACCGGGACCATGCAACATCCGTATCTCTTCCGGAAGCACATTTAAAATCCCGTTCTTCACCAAACTATGCGTTTGCCCTCCGCATATTTCCATAATATTCCATGGACGGCTGACAAGCTCTTTAATCTCCTCAATCAGTTTTCGCGCCAGCGCGGGATCTCTATATTCATTTAAAAATTTCATTCTTTATCTCTGTTATCGTCTTTAAAATCATTCTCAAACCTTATCCACCCGTCTGTCCCCCTAAACGGGAGACCGGCTCTTTTCTTCCATTTCCGGATGCAGCTGCAAGGCATACATCAATTGTCCGAAGGAAATACATTCATCGTTGGGAGAGAGCTCCTTATGAAAAAACAATTGATATTTTCCGTCAAGAAACTCAATCATCATATCCACCAACAAAGCATTCTGAAAAACACCCCCGCTAAAAGCTATTTTATGCACCTTATGTTTCCGGGCAATCAGGTCTGCATATTTCACCAAAGTGATATGAAAACGCGCGGCAATCAAGCCCGCTGAGACTTGATTATCTATATCTTGCAACACCGAATTTATAATAAACTCCGTAAAATTATCCGGCAAAACATCGCCCAAATAAGTATCTTCGAAAGAAAGGGCTTGTTGATAATAATACCGGCTCGCCACTTTTTCCAACTGCATGGAAGCCTCCGCCTCAAAAGACTGTTTGTCTATTCCCAAGAGCAAGGAAGCCACCGCATCAAACAAGCGTCCCATACTCGTGCAACGAAGTTTGGCAGCCGGAATAAGTTGTTGATATATCTTCCATTCCTGTCCGGAAAATTTCGCTTGCATCCAATCCCTCGTCTGCCGGAAAGACAATACCAAGGCGGAAATACGCGGTTCTTTCACCATTTTGTCTCCCAATATAAAAGGATATTCGTCCAAGTGCGCTACCCGCTCCATATTCCCCTTACGATACATAAAAAACTCACCGCCCCAAATATTGCCGTCCTCACCCAGACCGGTGCCGTCCCATACGATTCCCATTATTTTTTCTTCCGTTTCCAAGGATTTATGTTCGCCCAACACGGCATAAAAATGAGCCTTATGATGTTGCAATTGAATATACCGGGCTTGATGTTTGTGCGCCATTTCTTTCCCGAATCCCGTACTGAAATATCCCGGATGCATATCGGTAACGACCTTGTCGAAACAGGCATCAAAAATTCCGGAAAGATGCTCATAGGTGCGTAAATAATTCTCTTGCGATTCGTAGTTAGCGGTATTTCCAAGGTATTGACTGACAATAATGTTATCATTTATGACAAACCCGAAAGTGCTCTTCAACATAGCGCCGCAAGCCAATACGGCTTCGCCGGAAAGGGGTATATTCGCAGCCGGATATACCGGTGCTTTGCCGCGCGAGCGGCGGAGCACAATGGATTGCCGGTGAAGCACCGTAAACTGCATCACTCCATCATCTTGCGGGATAACAATCGCACGATTGTTCATCAACAACATATCCGCGATGCCTTCAAGTTTCGCAATGGCATCCTCATCGGTAAAAACAATGCTCGAATCACTGACATTTGCACTGGTAGCCACCACCGGTTTTCCAAATTGCCGGAGCAGCAACTCAAAAAGCGGTGTATAAGGCAACATAATTCCCAGACGGTGTAAGCCGCTGCCTATCTCATCCAAAGCCAAATCAAGATTTTCCGTCAAGCCGGACCTCTTCCTCACTAAAACGATAGGTGCATCAATACTGCGGAGCGCCTGTTTTTCGATATCGGAGAGATGCGCATACCGGTCAATGTCATCCACGGAGGGAAACATCATTGCAAAAGGTTTTTTTGCACGGTGTTTGCGTGCCCGCAATCGCTTCACAGCCTCCCTGTTGCCGGCATCACAGCACAAAAGATATCCGCCGATTCCTTTGACCGCTACAATCTTTCCGGCTCGCCACGCCTCGACAATATAGGCTAAATCGCTAAAATCCCGCTTTATCTTTCCATTTTCGTATAACTGCATCTCAATGCTACACTGCGGGCAGGAGTTCGTCTGCGAAAAATGCCGCCGTTCCATAGGATTGTGATACTCTTTTTGGCATTCCGGACACATCACAAAATCTGCCATCGTAGTATTGGGACGGTCATACGGCAGGGAAGTGATGATCGAATAGCGGGGTCCGCAATTGGTACACGTAATAAACGGGTAACGATAGCGACGGTTTTCAATATCCGGCAATTCTTTTTTACAATCTTCACACATCGCTACGTCCGGTGTCAGCAGCACCTTTGCCGGTCCGGAATGTTCACTTTGTATGATCGAAAAACCGGCAAACTCCTCCTCCTCTACCGGATACATTTCATATCGTTTGACGACTGCCAAGGGAGGCAAATGCTGCATCAATGTATCCAAAAAATGCCGGGCACGCTCTTCATTTGCATGAATGCGAATATGCACTCCGTCATAGGTGTTGTTTACCCAACCGCCAAGTCCTTCTCTGACCGCATATTGGTACACAAAAGGTCTGAAACCGACCCCCTGCACGATGCCTTCGATATGTATATGCCACGTATTCACACGGCAAAAGTATGAATAAAATTTACGGTGCAAATCATACGCTAAAAAATTTAGTTATTTTTTTCACAAATATTTTTCTTTTATGGTTTTATTCTACTTTTGCACGCCTAATATTGAGGATTATGGATATTTTATTTACCGCATTTATAGCCGCGATGGTGCATGTATTAAGCGGTCCCGACCATCTCGCAGCCGTTGCACCGCTAGTCTTGGACAGCCGGAAGAAACATTGGAAAATCGGTTTTTTATGGGGTAGCGGACATGTCATCGGAATGTTGGGAATCGGCATTCTGTTTTTTCTTTTCAAAGATGCTTTGCCTTTGGAAAAATTTTCCGCCTACAACGAACGTTTTGTCGGACTTATTCTAATCTCCGTCGGGCTGTGGGCACTGTATCGCATAAAACATCATGCCGGAGCTCATGCTCATCCTCATATTCATCAAGAGGGAACAAACAGATTCGTTCACATTCATAAACACCGGCACACCGGGGAAAGCCACGAGCATCGTCATGATGAACGGGAGGAAGAGAAATCCATCCCAAGAATGGCTCTGTTTATCGGAATTATTCACGGCTTCGCCGGCATATCCCATTTTATACTGATGTTACCCGTTTTGGGCTATCATTCCCGGCTCCAATCCGTAGCATTTATGTTTGGGTTTGCCTTGGGCATAATTTCGGCAATGCTGATATTCTCCATACTGATAGGGAGCTTGAAAAGAATTAAAAGCAAAAGCGGCAACCAACAATTATTGATGTATTTCCGGCTGGGCGGTGGTATCCTCGCTATCCTGGTGGGCATCTATTGGCTTCTCTTTTAAACGCAAAAGCGTTTCCATCGTTTTGTCCACATATATCTTGAAAGTATCCATATAGGCGGCAGGCAAAGGCTTTGCCGGAGGCGATTTCACTTTAAGCGGGTCCACAGGTTTCCCGTTGATATAAAAACGGAAATCCAAATGGGGTCCCGTTGCCAAGCCCGAGGAACCGACATAGCCGATGACATCCCCTTGATGAACGTAATCTCCCTTTTTGAATTTTCCGTATCTTGACATATGCATATATTGCGTGGTATAAGTACCGTTATGTTTGATCTTGATGGCTCGTCCGCCTCCGCCCGACCAGCCTCTTTTGACGATTCGCCCATCCCCAACGGCGTGAATGGGAGTACCGGTGGGAGCCGCATAATCCACTCCATGATGAGGACGGTAAATCTTCAATACCGGATGATAACGATGGTTGGAAAAGCGCGAGCTGATACGGCTGTATTTCAAGGGCGCTTTGAGAAAGGTCCGTCGCATACTGCCCCCGTTTTCGTCAAAATAATCGGCGATACTGTCCCGGGCAAAATAAAAAGCGTAATAGGCATGTCCGGCATTTTCAAAACGGGCTGCCAAGACTTTATGTATCCCGATGCTCGAATCATTGACATAGGTTTCCTCATACAACACCTGGTAATTATCGCCTTTTTGGATACCGAAAAAGTCCACGGACCACGCAAAAATTTCCGATAAATGCACGGCAAGATAAGGATTTAGATGTTGTGCTGCCAGGGAGTTCCACAGCGAGGAAGTGATCTCTCCGGAAGCGTATTTCTTCCGGTGTGTTACCGCTTTCCGGCGATGTTGAACAAACAAAGAATCTCGCATCCCGAAGACAATATAATTAATGGCATCCGGCTCATAGACCACGTAATCCACCTTATGCGTACTGTCCTTCCGGTGAAAGAAATAGAAATTTTTTCCCGTTTGCACATGACGGACATCAAAAACAGAATCCCCAATCTTCAACAGGCTGTCCATCCGCAAATAAGGAACTCCTTCCGCCAGCATCAAATCCGAGAAAAAAGTATTTTTCTTGACCGTTTTCTTTTTTATCTCATAGCCGGGCAGCGGGATTCCGAATTTTTCCGGCACCTTTTTCGGGACAGACACCTTTTCAGGTACGGGTTTCCCTATTTCTTGCGAAGCAGGGTTTCTCCGGATAAAAACACCCGCCACAATAATCCCGATACCGGCAACAATAAGCCACGTATAAGGGGAGGATAAAATTTTCTTCATAGGTTGCATGGATATGTTTTAAGTGTTCCTCCGTATTTTGATACCCCGGACCACCCCCTATTTTTCCCGGGTTCTTCTTTCTGTTACGTCTACAACAACAGGCTTGCGAATATTTTCAAATTTCCAGTATCAAACCCACAAGAAAGAAAAAATATTCAAACAGAACCGGCAAACTGCAAAGACTATCGTATCTCCGCTCCGAGCTCTCTTTTCAAGTTTGCAATTACCTTCTGCACAATCTTATCTATCTGCTTATCTTTCAAGGTTTTATTATCATCTTGCAACATAATGTTGATAGCATACGATTTTTTCCCTGCGGGAATATTACTTCCCTGATAAACATCAAATATTCCTACCGAACGGATGAGGCGGTTATCGGTTTTCAATACAACCGCTTTGATAGCCTCAAATGTCAAATCTTTGTCTATCAAAAGCGAAAGATCTCTACGCACAACCGGATATTTGGCAATAGGAACAAAACGATAATCCTCTTTGGGAATTAATTGCAACACGACATCCCAGTTGAACTCGGCATAAAACACCGTTTGTTCAATTCCGAAAGCATCTAATAAGACCGGATTGACCGAGCCCATACGCAGCACTTTTTTACCCTGCTTCGTATAGCTGAAACCATATTGAAAGCAAGCATTATCCGCTTCCGTCGCCGTCAAACTATCTATATCAATACCCAAGCGCGACAGGATATTTCCCGCATAACTCTTCAGTTGGAAGAAATCCATTTCTTGCCGCTCCCCTTTCCACGTCTCGGCGGACTTTCCGGTCAGCAACAGAGCCAATTGCTTTCGCTCACTGTATTTTTCTTCCCTTTCGGGAAAATAATTATACACCTTTCCAAATTCATAAAAACGAAGGTCAAATGCCTTACGGTTAAAATTAAAAATCGTTGTTTCCAAACAACCGAAAAGCATACTCTGACGCATCACGTTCAACTCCTTGCTCAAAGGGTTGAGTATTTTCACGGAATAATCCGCATTAAAATCTTTACAATTCTCATAATATTCCGACTTGGTCAAAGAATTGTTAATAATTTCATTAAAGCCGTTGGACGTAAGATATTCGGCGATAATATTTTGAACTTTTTCCGGATCGGGTTTCGGAGCCGGATTCAATGCGATGCGTATCTGGTCCGGATTATTCACATTATTATAACCGTAGATACGTAAAATTTCCTCTATAATATCCGCTTCCCGCGTAACATCCACACGATAGCCGGGAACTTCGACCAAAATACTATTTTTATTTTCATCTACAATCTTGATATCCAAGGCTTCCAAGATTATTTTCACTTCTTTCTTGGAAATCGTTTGTCCGATGAGCCGGTCAATATGCTTCCATATTACCAACACTCTTCGAGGAATAAATTTCTTCTTAACCACATCTTGAATGCGTGAAGTAATTTTGCCACCGGCAATCTCCTTTATCAACATTGCAGCACGCTGCAAAGCATATAATACCATATTGGGATCCACGCCCCGCTCAAAGCGGAACGAAGCATCGGTATGAATATCATGCCGTTTGGAAGTCTTGCGAATATGTACCGGGTCAAACCAAGCACTCTCAAGAAAAATTTCCGTAGTATTATCCGTAACGCCCGAATCAAAACCACCCAAGACGCCCGCAACACACAAAGGTCTCTCCACGTCATTGATCATCAAATCATCTTCCGACAATTTCCGGATTTTCCCATCAAGGGTTTTGAATTCGGTGCCTTCGAAAAGTTTTTGCACTATAATCTTTTTGTCCTTTATTTTCGATGCATCGAAAGCATGCAAGGGTTGTCCCGTTTCGTACAACACAAAATTGGTAACGTCCACTACATTATTTACCGGAGTAAGCCCGATGGAAAGCAAGCGATGGCGCAACCATTCCGGGGATTCTTTTACGGTGATACCACTCAACGTAAGTCCGGTGTACCGGAAACATGCATCCGGTTCTTTGACATCCACCTTTATGGTCAACAGGGTATTATCCGATTTAAAGTTTTCAACGGACGGAATTTTCAAAGGATATTCATCTTTGCCGCGTTCTCGAAGGTTATGCAGCATCAAAACCGCACGTATATCCCTTGCCACTCCTATATGCGACATTGCATCCGTGCGATTGGGAGTCAAGTCAATATCAAAAATAGTATCCTTCACTATTTGCAACTGGATGGCAGCGGGAGTCCCCGGCTTGGCACTGCTATCCAGCACCATAATGCCATCGGAATCTTCCCCTACGCCCATTTCGGCTTCGCTGCATATCATTCCTTCGGATACTTCTCCTCTGATTTTGGTCTTTTTTATTTTTATTTCCTTATCTCCATCGTAAAGAGTAGAACCAATGGTAGCCACAACGACCTTTTGTCCGGCGGCAACATTAGGCGCTCCGCAAATGATGGGGGTAAGCTTCCCGTCACCGAGATTCACCGTCGTCTTGCTCAAATGATCGGAATCAGGATGCGGCTCACAAGTAATCACCTCCGCCACTACAAGTCCTGCCAAGCCGCCTTTTACGGCATCCCAGGTTTCCATAGCTCCCACTTCCAGACCGGTATCGGTGAGGATAGCAGATAATTCTTCCGGACTATAGTCAAAATCCAAATACTCTTTCAGCCAATTATAGGAAATTTTCATCTTTATTATTTTTATTCTACAATATTGTGTAT
>WFZU01000127.1 GCA_015489405.1 Bacteroidales bacterium | reverse complement strand
TTTAATTTCTTTTTCCGGTTTGATGTGTCCGCTGGCAGTAACTTCTTCAATGATGGTACGCTTTCGGGCTACGGCGACATTGACTTTGATAAGCGTATTTTTATTCTTCTTTGCCGCAAGCACGAGTAGCACAACCAGTACTAATCCTATCCCTGCGTATATCCAATATTTTCTTTTCATTTTTTATTTTTTGCAAAGGTAGGTTATTTTTCTGTTTCATTTTTTTTTGAACCTTAAGAAATAATAAAACGTCTATTTTTAGCCGGATTTCCGGACGGATAAAACAAATCATTTTTTATTTCGTTAAACCTCTATCTTTGCACCATAATTTGCATCTATGAATAGAAAACCCGGTTTATTACAGTTGTTTTATGTATTGCTCTTTTTATCAGTGTTTTATGCCTGTGATAAAAATAAAGGGTTCAATACGGACCCGGATTTTTCGTTGACTTTTTCGCAAGATACGATTATTTTCGATACCGTATTTACGACCATTGGGAGTACTACCCACAGTTTCACGGTACATAATACGAGTTCGCAAAGAGTGAAAATTGACTACATTGCGCTTGCCGAAGGGAGCGAGTCCGCCTACAAAATCAATATTGATGGAGAGGGAACTGACCGTCTTGACGATGTGGAGATAGCCGCCGGCGATAGTTTGTATATTTTTGTGGAGGTGCGGGTAAATCCTACCAATCAAAACAATCCTTTGATTATCACGGATTCAATACTTTTTCAATATAATGGAAAACAACAGGATGTGGATTTGGTAGCTTGGGGACAAGATGCTCATTTTATTGTCGGGGATGCCAATTACGGCGGATTTACCTATCTGGGTAATCATTATTCCGCCTTTGGCGAAATTGTAGCTCACGAAAATGAGGTCGTCGATTGGTACGATGATAAACCTTATGTCGTATATGGTTTTGCGATTATTGATTCGGCTGCCGTACTGAATATCCACGAAGGCGTGAATGTGTATTTTCACAAAAATTCCGGTATTTGGGCATACAAAGGAGCTCAACTGAATGTTTTGGGAACGAAAGACAGCATTGTCCGGTTTACCGGAGACCGTCTCGAAAGTTTCTATTATGATGCTCCCGGACAGTGGTTCGGTGTTTTTCTCAACGAGAGTCCTCCGGGGCATTCGTTTGAATACTTGCGATTGAGAAATTCGGTGAACGGAATCCATTATGAGCCTTTGGATATCACGGATGCCGGGGAAAATCAAAGCTTGAAAATTCAAAATACCATCGTAGAAAATAATTCTTATACATCACTTTTTGCTATGGGAGGGAAAATCCTGGCTGCTAATTCCGTTTTTGCCAAAGCCGGTGTCTATACCGTTTTTCTCGGAGGCGGAGGCAGCTACGATTTCAGACATTGTACGCTTGACAATCATTGGTCTAACGGCGTTCGTTCCGATCCCTCCATTGTGATTAGCGACCATCTGATTACGAATGATTTAGACGGAAATACGGTAACTTATCTCGGGGATTTGGAAAATGCTTATTTCGGCAATTGTATTCTGTATGGAACCTTGGACGATGAGCTTGCGATTTCTCATTTGGATGGAGCCAACACACTTTTCAATTATCATTTTGACCATTCGCTCTTACGGACTACTTCCGACGTTTCCGATGAAAATCTTTTTTCAGCCTGTGTGATTAACAAGGATCCATTGTTCACGGATGTTATTATGGATGATTATTCTCTGGATACGATTGTTTCTCCCGTCATAGATAAAGGAGCATTGGAGGTCGTGAATGAATCTCAACTTCCGTTGAATATGGATATTACCGGCAATTCGCGAATTGACGATGATGCGCCGGATATGGGAGCCTATGAATTTATAGAGGAATAGGGTAGGAGTGAAAGGTTTTTGAAAGCACGGGATTTATAGAAAAATATTTCAAATGGATAATCGTACGGCATTTTACAAAAAGTTAAAAGAGATATTAGACAAGGAGGAACAGTGGCCCCTTTCCTATATGTTTAAATTTGTATGTCCCAATAAGTCTGCTGTCATCGCTTCGGTAGAGGAAAAAATAGCGGGAACGCAAAAGATGCAACGAAAAGTTTCCAGGAATGGAAATTTCGTAAGTCTAACGATTGTAATGGAAATGCCTGATAGTAAGTCAATTATAGATAAGTACAGAAGTGTGGAAGAGATTCAAGGACTTATCGCACTCTAAATCACGGTTTCCCGTTCAACGGCGGCAAAGGCATCAAACTTCTGCAAAATGCTGTGTCTAAAACCAATTGGATGCCTTCTTGAAAATCAGTGCAGGCTGTTTGTCAATCGAAGATAATCTTCCGTTCGTTAAGTATATTTAAGACTTTCTCAAGGGCTGTTTCATCTCCTTCTTCGATGCGAATATCCGGATTTTGTGGAGCTTCGAATTTCTCATCTATTCCCACCATGTGAAATATTTCCCCTTTTTCCGCTTTTTCGTAGAGCCCGTATTGGTCATGCGCTTTACAATAGTCTAAACCGGCGTTCATATGTATGGTGAGAAAGCGATTTTCACTTTCTTCATTGATGATTTCTTTCAGTTGCCGGCGGATTTCCTCTTCCGGAGAAACAAAAGAACAGATCGTAAGTATTCCTTGTTCGTTGAGGAAACGTGAAACCCGGGCGATTTGTTTCAAATATTTATTCCGTTCCGTGGGACTAAGGTCTAATTCACGTGCGAAACCTTTCCCCATTGATTTTCCATCCAGCACGAGGACATTTTTTCCCATTTTGAAGAGTTCTTTTTCCAAGGCATAAGCCAATTGATTTTTTCCGCTGCCGTGCAATCCGGTGATCCATAGCGTTACTCCTTTTTGCCCGTAGCGTTTCTCCCTTTCCCCTATCCGGATGAGACTGCCGTAATTTGCGATGTGTTGTTTTTCGTGCTCCGAAATACGGTAGGGGAGTTCTTGGCTTCCCAATTTGTCAATAATCATTCCCACGGCAACCGTATTATGGGTTATCGTATGGATCAAAATGAAAGCGCCGGTGTGCCGGTTTTTTCGATAGGGGTCAAATATGAGAACATCGGAGGTTGTCAGAGTAATGCGTCCTATCTCGTTGAGTTTTAATAGGTTGCACTCTTCTTTTTCCATGCTGTTGACGTTCACTTTATAGCTGATTTGGTCTATTCTGGCTTTGGTAGTGTGGGTATTGTGTTTGAGATAGTAGGGGGCATAAGGGTCCATTTCCGTCTCATCCATCCAAACCAGCATAGCTTCAAAGTGACGTTCCACTTTCGGCAGATTATTGGGATGAACAATCATTTCACCCCTTGAAATATCAATCTCATCTTCCAAAGTGATAGAACAGGACAAGGGAGGGAAGACCTCATCGACTTCCCCTTGAGCACCGAGTATGCTTTTTACCCTTGACGTCTTGCGGGAAGGAAGAGTCATCACCTCATCCCCTTTGCGGAGAATGCCTGAAGCAATTTTTCCGGCAAAGCCGCGATAGTCTAATGAAGGGCGAATCACATACTGCACCGGAAAACGAAGGTCTTCAAAATTGCGGTCGCTGGCAATATGGACGGTCTCCAAAAATTCGAGGAGGCTTTTCCCGTGATACCAAGGCATATTCGGAGAAATATCCACCACATTGTCTCCTTTGAGTGCCGAGACGGGAATAAACGTGATGTCCGGAATGTCCAATTGGGTTGTAAAATCAATGTAATCCTTACGAATATTCTCAAAAACCTCTTGGCTGAAATCCACTAAATCCATTTTGTTGATAGCAAGGACAACGTGTTTTATGCCAAGCAGGGAAACCAAAAAAGTGTGTCGCTTGGTTTGGGTGATGATGCCTTTGCGGGCGTCGGCGAGCAGTATTGCCAGATTGGCGGTAGAGCCTCCCGTAATCATATTGCGCGTATATTGTTCGTGTCCGGGAGTGTCGGCGATGATAAATTTCCGTTTGTTGGTGGAGAAATACCGGTATGCCACATCAATGGTAATGCCCTGTTCGCGTTCGGCTTTTAAGCCGTCAAGCAAGAGTGCATAATCAATCTCCTCTCCGGCGTGTCCTTCTCTCTTGCTATCTCTTTCGAGCGAAGCCAATTGGTCTTCGTAAAGTTTTTTGCTGTCGAAAAGCAAGCGACCGATCAAGGTGGATTTCCCATCGTCCACGCTGCCCGCAGTGAGCAGGCGCAACAAATCTTTTTCCTGGTCTTTATCCAAAAAATGTTTAATGTCCATAATGCTTGCAGGATTAAAAGTAACCTTCCCGTTTTTTCTGTTCCATACTGGCTTCCCCGTCAAAATCAATGACTCTTGTCGTCCGTTCGCTATGCGTAGCCGTCATCATTTCTTCTACAATTTTCTCGACAGTGTCGGCACTGGACTCGACGGCTCCCGTAAGCGGATAACATCCCAAGGTGCGAAAACGCACCATACGCATTTTTGCCTGTTTGCGGTATTTTTCCGGCATACGATCATCGTCCACCAAAATCAGATTCCCGTCAATCTCCACTACGGGTCTCCGCTTTGCGAAATAAAGGGGGACAATAGGAATATTTTCCAGCCGGATATATTGCCAAATATCCAATTCCGTCCAGTTGGAAATGGGAAAGACGCGAATAGACTCTCCTTTGTGAACCATGGCATTGTAAATATCCCATAGTTCGGGGCGTTGGTTTTTGGGGTCCCACCGGTGATATTTGTCCCGGAATGAATAAATACGTTCTTTGGCACGGCTTTTTTCTTCATCCCTCCGGGCACCCCCGAAGGCAGCATCAAATTGATATTTGTTCAGTCCCTCCAAAAGGGCTTGTGTCTTCATAATGTCCGTGTGTACCTTACTCCCGTGAGTGAAAGGTCCGATGCCTTCTTCAAAGCCTTTTTTGTTGTAATGTACGATGAGATCCCAGTTTTTTTCTTTGGCGTAGCGGTCTCTGAACTCGATCATCTCTTTAAATTTCCACTTGCTGTCAATGTGCATCAGCGGAAAAGGGACTTTCCCGGGAGCAAATGCTTTCTCTGCCAGTCGCACCATGACTGAAGAGTCTTTTCCGATGCTGTACAGCATCACCGGGTTTTCAAACTCGGCAGCCACTTCACGGATGATGTGAATAGCCTCTGCTTCAAGCTCTTGAAGATTAGATATTTTATATTTCATTCTTTGCTGTTGTACAAATTCTCCTATAAAACTTCTTACGGAATCCGGCATTTTTACCGGAACTCCTTGTCCGGCTTCCCTGTTTGAAAAAAGGTGGATTCCAAAGGCGCAAAGGTAGCGTATATTTGGATATAGCGGATAGTTTTTTTAGGTAAAGGTCTATGCCGGTGAAAGAGGGGGTTAAAAAAAGGCTTCGCCATAAGCGAAGCCTTTTTAATATTAAAGATTTCTATATCATTTTCTTAGGATCAACCCATTCGTCAAATTCCTCTTCCGTCAGCATATTCAGTGCCAAAGCAGCTTCTTTCAGAGTCAGATTTTCTCTGTGGGCTTTTTTGGCAATTTTGGCGGCGTTTTCGTATCCGATATGCGTGTTCAGGGCGGTTACCAACATCAAGGAGTTTTCAAGATTCTTTTTGATATTCCTTTCGTTGGCTTCGATTCCCACGGCAAGGCGGTCATTGAAAGAAGCAGCAGCATCTCCCAAAAGTCTGCCCGATTGTAAAAGGTTATAAATCATCACGGGCTTAAAGACATTCAGTTGAAAATGACCTTGCATTCCTCCGGCGGTAATGGCAACATCATTACCAATTACTTGGGCACAAACCATTGTCAAGGCTTCCGCCTGTGTGGGATTGACTTTTCCGGGCATAATAGACGAACCCGGTTCATTGGCGGGAATATTGATTTCGCCGATTCCGCAACGGGGACCGGAGGCTAACAGACGGATATTATTACCGATGTGCATCAAGCTGACAGCCAGACGTTTTAATGCGCCTGATACTTCCACTATGGCATCGTGGGCGGAAAGTGCGTCAAACTTATTTTCTGCAGTATAAAACGGATAACCGGTCAGTGCGGCAATATTCTCAGCTACCCGTTTGGCATAGCCTTCCGGCGTGTTGATGCCTGTCCCGACAGCCGTACCTCCCAAGGCTAATTCCAAGAGTGATTGCATGCTGTGTTTTAATTCTGCCAGCCCATGCGTAAGTTGGGATGCGTAGCCCGAAAACTCTTGTCCCAACGTAAGCGGAGTGGCATCCATCAGGTGGGTTCTTCCGGTTTTTACGACATCTTTAAATTCTATGGACTTCGCCACCAAGGTGTTTTTCAACTTTTCAATGTTCGGATAAGTGTTTTCGACCAACAATTTATAGGCGGCAATATGCATAGCCGTGGGGAAAGTATCATTAGAAGATTGCGATTTATTGACATCGTCATTGGGATGCAAAACGCGTTTTTTGTCTTCAAAACTTCCGCCCGAAAGAATGTGCCCACGATTGGCAATCACTTCATTTACATTCATATTGGATTGTGTCCCTGAGCCCGTTTGCCAGATGACCAAGGGAAAATTGTCGTCCAATTTGCCCTCTAATATTTCATCGGCTACCTTTGCGATGATATCAGCCTTTTCTTTGCTGAGTACGCCTAATTCATTGTTCGTTATGGCAGCGGCTTTTTTTAGATAGGCAAACGCACGGATGATTTCTACCGGCATAGAAGCCGGATCACCGATAGGAAAATTCATTTTGGAGCGTTGTGTTTGTGCTCCCCAATATTTGTCGGCGGGCACCTTTACTTCGCCGATAGTGTCATGTTCTATTCTGTATTCCATAATACTAATTTTTTAAATTTCTTTGGGGGCAAAGGTAGAGAGAAAATCTTTTGTATTTTTATTTTTACTTTTAGAATGAATATAAATTTCCGCTCGAATGATGTTCTGACTTCGTGCTATTCCGCAGGACAAACAAATATAAAACTTCAAGAAAATAATATTACCTTTGCGTTTGCAAAAAAAAGTAGATATGACAATAATAAGAAGATCTATTCAGGATTCTATCAGCTTAAAACAGAGCATATTAAGTGATGATGGGTTAATTGACACCTTGGAGGAGATAGCCCGGATTTGTTTCCTGGCGATCGAAGAAGGGAAAAAGATATTGTTTTGCGGCAATGGTGGGAGTGCTGCTGATGCACAACACTTGGCAGCGGAACTTTCCGGACGTTTTTATTATGACCGTCCTCCTCTTTTTGCGGAAGCGCTACACGTAAATACATCCTATTTGACAGCGGTTGCCAATGATTACGGATATGAGGCAATATTTCAACGTTTGGTACAAGCCAAAGGCAGGGAGGGAGATGTGCTTATCGGACTCTCTACTTCCGGCAATTCAACCAATATCATCAAAGCCTTTGAGACAGCGAATGAAAAAGATATGACCACGGTGGCATTCACCGGTGAATCCGGCGGTAAATTGAGGTTTGTTGCTGACTATCTCTTGAATGTCCCCAGCCGGGATACCCCGCGCATACAAGAAGCCCATATTACTTTGGGACACGCTTTGTGTGAAATTATTGAGTCCCGTCTTTTTCCGCAAAACGAAGCCAATGATTGATTATCCGGATGCCAAAATAAACATCGGCTTATTCGTAAAATCCAAATTGGAAGATGGGTATCATGAGATAGAAACCGTTCTCTATCCGGTTGCATTGAGAGATATACTCGAAATCATTCCGGCGAAGGTCTTTTCTTTTGAAACTTCCGGACTGAAAATTCCCGGTGAACATACTAACAACCTTGTGGTCAGAGCTTGGGAAATGATGCGGGACGAATTTTCCATTGGTAATGTAGCCATACATTTGCATAAAAAAATACCAACGGGTGCCGGTTTGGGAGGAGGCTCATCGGATGCGGCTTTTACAATCAAAATCTTAAATGATATTTTTGCTTTGAATCTCGGAGTTGAAAAAATGGAAGACATTGCCCGCAGATTGGGTGCGGATTGTGCATTTTTTATCCAAAACAGACCGGTGTTTGCATGCCACAAAGGAGACCGTTTTGAAGCCATTGATATGGATTTGTCCAAATACAAGATATACATTATCAAACCGCCATTCTCCATTTCCACGGCTGAGGCTTACCGGAACGTCACCTTGCATCCCGGAGCGCCGGATTTGAGGGCTGCGATTCAAAGCCCGGTAGAGACTTGGCAGGGAAAAATAGGGAATGATTTTGAAGCGGTCGTTAATGGCAATTATCCCCTCCATTCATATAAAGATTTTCTTTATGCCAATGGAGCTCTTTATGCGGCTATGAGTGGTAGCGGGTCGGCGGTTTACGGCATATTCGAAAAAGATACAAACCTTCCCGATGGGGAAATTGACGGCGTTTTGTATGAAGTTTGACAGGGAGAGATGCGAATATGAATTTTTTTGTAAAATGTTGAAATATAGTGCTCTGTGATGCGCAAAAAAGTTGTTGTTGCTCTTTCCGGTGGCGTTGATAGTACGATGACCGCCTTTTTATTGAAACAAAAAGGATATGATGTTACCGGATACACTTTTGTCCAAACGGAAGATGACACGCATCTGACGAGATTGCACCGTATTTGCCAAAAACTGGATATCCCTTTGCGGCTTGAATACATTCAGAATGAGTTTAATACGAAGATTGTGCGTTCCTTTGTTGAAGCATACGGAAGCGGTTTTACACCCAGTCCTTGCTTGGGTTGTAATAAATCCATCAAATGGAATAAACTTTTGCAAGTGGCTTCATCCGTAAAAGCGGATTTGGTGGCTACCGGACATTATGCGCAGGTCAAAAAACACCAGGGAAGGTATTTCGTCTCTGCACCTGTAGATGATTATAAAGATCAAACCTATTTTTTGAGTCGTCTCGGACAGCTCGAACTTTCCAAAACCTTGTTCCCCTTGGGGGGAATGTTGAAAAAAGAGGTACGCCGTTTGGCGAATGAAAACGGCTTTGGATATCTGACGGAAAATTCCGAAAGTTTTAGCCTTTGTTTTCTGAAAGACAGAAAATTGGATGATTTCCTCCGCAAAGAAGGATTGCAAGCTCAAGCAGGCAAAGTCTTTTACCGTGGGCAATATATTGGAGTGCACCGGGGATTGCCTTATTATACCGTCGGGCAAAAGATAAAAATTCCCGGTCATCCGTATTATGTTTTGCGCAAAGATTTAAATGACAATAGCATTCACGTGGGACGTAAAGACGAACTTTTTCAAAGTACATTTCAAGTACATCGTTTGCACTTAACGAAATACCGGAGAATAGAAGATGTGCCTTCCGTTGTTGGTGTAAAGATTAACGGCAAAGCTCCTGTAACTATGGCGAGCATCAAAGCCGCCGGAAATGCTATTTATCAGATCGAATTATCCACCCCGCTCTATGCACCCGCCCCCGGACAAGCGGTTGCCTTATATGAAGGAAAAGATCTTTTGGGTGGGGCTGTGATAAGATAGTTTGGGACGGGTTCGAAACAGACTCTGTTTTTTTGGTAAAGATAGCCGTCCGGTAATGAGAAAAATTAAATTTTTTTAAATTTGCTATTTCTCTATATTGTGTACCTTTGCAATCGTTTAAAAAATATAGCTTATGAAAAGGATATTTGTTATTTGGGTAATGCTTGCAATGGTCGTTTCTTGTACCAATGCACAGATCAAAAAAGATGAAAACGGAAAAATCAAAGATGGTTATTCCAAGGTGCTGAATTCGTATTTCTACGAAGTAGGACGGTACAAAAACGGGAAAAAAGACGGTTCTTGGTCCCGTTATCATAAGACTAATTATAAACTTCTCGGTATTGAGAATTACCGCAATGGCGTAATGGACGGTATTCAGGTTACTTATTCTACCAAGTTTGGTGATATCGAAAGCTATTCCTATTATGTAGATGGAAAAAAGGACGGTCCTACAGTAGAATTTTACAGAAATCAACGAAAAAAGAGTGTAATTAATTATGCCCATGGTGTTATCGATGGAGATGTTGAAAAATATTATCAGAACGGAAGCCTGATGGAGAAATCTTCCTACAAAAACGGAAAAAAGAACGGGGAAAGCCTCTGGTATGCTCAAAATAGAAAATTGATTGCCAAGTACCATTATGTGGATGGCAAATTTCAAGGTTCTAATATTACCTATTTTGAAAACGGAAATAAAAAGAAAATTGAGAATTATAAAGACAATCATCTGAATGGACTGTATCAAGAATTTTATATTACCGGCAGGTTGAAAGAGAGCGGTCAATATAAAGATGACAAAAAAGTCGGTACGTGGAAACTCTTCAAGCCGGATGGAAGCTTGGAAAGCGAGAAAAAATATTAATGGGGTCGAGATGAGTACGAGTAAGAAAATTTCTACCCTTGGTCTGTTTTTTATATTCCTTTTTTCTTTTGTTTTTAGTGCGGTAGCACAACAAGAAAAAGCCGATTGGGTGAACGGTTATCCCGATGCTTGTACTACTATTACGTTGGGAAAGAAAGCTACAGCTGACGGTTCGGTTATTACTTCTCACACCGATGACAGTCACCGGACACGTTCGTGGATAGATATTGTGCCGGCGCAAGATCATGCCAAAGGAGAACGTTTTGATGTATATAAAAGGTTGCCAGACAACAGTCAAGCCATGCCGGCTTATAAACATATAAAGATAGGCTCTATTCCGCAAGTCGCACATACTTATCAGTATGTCAATACCGCTTATCCCAGTATGAATGAGAAGCAACTGGGGATAGGAGAGTCCACTTTCGGTGGTCGTGAGGAATTGCAGTCCGACAATGGATTGATAGATGCACAGCGCCTTTGTCAACTGCTGTTGGAGCGTTGTACGACGGCTCGTGAGGCTATCCGGCTTGCAGACAAACTGACGAAGGAATATGGATGGAATGATGAAGGAGAGTGCTTGACTATTGCCGATAAAAATGAGGTGTGGCATTTTGAAATTGTAGGACCCGGCAAAGGGAAGAAAGGAGCGGTCTGGGCAGCGCAACGGGTGCCGGATGATGAGGTAAGTGTCAATGCCAATGCAAGCCGCATCCGCAGGATCAACCTGAAAGATAAGGATTACTTTATGGCTTCCGGCAATGTTTTTGAGGTAGCCAAAGAGCATCATTGGTGGAATCCTGCGGAAGGGGATTTTGAATTTTGTTATGCGTATGCACCTCACAGCCGTACTTCCGTAGCTGCCAGCCGGAGGGAATGGCGTGTTTTTGACCTCTTGGCACCTTCTTTGAAATTGGACCCCGAAGCAGAGAATTTTCCTTTCTCGGTAAAACCGGATACTTTAGTTACGATGGAAAAACTCATTTCGGTGTTTAAAGATTACTATGAAGGGACTCCTTATGATATGACCAAAAATTTACGAGTACCGGATAAGGACGGCAAAAGTGTCATCTCTCCATTGGCTAATCCGTTTATGCCTTACGATGCCAATAAGTTGCACCGGATAAACGGAGGCTGGGGTTGGCTTGGCGAACGCACTATCGCCCGTTGGTACACGATGTATGCTACCATTATCCAATTGCGTAGCGATATGCCCGATGATATTGGTGGGGTCGAATGGCTGGCGATGGACAATGTCGCCACTTCCATCTATATTCCGGTCTATGCCGGAACGACCGAGATGCCCGAAGCATATACCGTACCCGGTAGAACGAACGGCTATACCTTGAAGTCGGCTTGGTGGGTTTTTAACCGCTTGGGTACTTTGACGGCGCAACGTTGGGGGGACGCCCGCCACGATGTGGAAAAAGTTTGGAACCCTTTGCAAAAAGAGATTTTCAAAGAGCAACACGAAATGGAAAAAAACCTGCTTAAATCCGCTTCGATGAGCTATCGCAAAATACTTACCGGACAAACGAAAAAATGGGGTAGGAAAGTGGTCGAAAAAGCCATCGAACTCGGCGACTCTTTCTGGACAAAATATGACGAAAAATTTTAATCGTTTTGTTCGTTTTCTATTTGTAGATTAATTTTACTTTCGCCGCGAAATATAGTTTATAATAAATACTTTTTTACAATGTTATCAGCACAAGAATTAATGGACATGGAAGCACGTTACGGTGCTCATAATTATCATCCTTTGCCCGTGGTATTAGCCAAAGGTGAAGGTGCTTTTATGTGGGATGTGGACGGCAAAAAATATTTTGATTTTTTGTCTGCATATTCGGCTGTAAATCAAGGTCATACTCATCCTAAAATTGTCAATGCGCTAATCGAACAAGCAAAAAAATTGACGCTTACCTCCCGGGCTTTTTATAATGATGCTCTCGGTCCCTATGAGAAATTCATTACGGAGTATTTCGGATATGATAAGTTTTTGCCGATGAATACCGGTGCTGAGGCGGATGAGACTGCTATTAAATTGTGCCGGAAATGGGCTTACAATGTAAAAGGAATAGAAGAAAATGCCGCCAAAATTATCGTTTGTGCGAATAATTTTCACGGACGGACAACCACGATTATCTCCTTTTCCACCGATCCGGATGCAAAGAAAGGTTTCGGACCCTACACGCCGGGCTTTGAGGTGATCCCCTACAACGATATTCCGGCGCTTGAAAAAGCTTTGGAAGACAAGAATGTTGCCGGATTTTTGGTGGAGCCGATACAAGGGGAAGCCGGCGTAATGGTGCCTGACGAAGGCTATCTGAAAAAAGCCTACGATCTTTGTCATGCGCATAATGTTCTTTTTATTGCGGATGAAGTGCAAACCGGAATTGCCCGTACCGGAAAATTATTAGCATGCGACCATGAGAATGTTCGTCCGGACATCGTAATCCTTGGGAAAGCCCTTTCGGGGGGAGTATTCCCGGTTTCCGGAGTGCTTGCCGATGATGAAATTATGCTGACCATTAAGCCGGGTGAACACGGTTCTACTTTTGGAGGAAATCCAATTGCTGCGAGAGTTGCTATTGCTGCCTTGGAAGTGGTGAGAGATGAAAAATTAGCGGAAAGAGCAGAAAAATTAGGGAAGATATTCCGTGAAAAAATACAGGGGATTGATTCTCCGATGATTCGACTGGTACGCGGAAAAGGCCTCTTGAATGCGGTGGTCATCAAACCCGTGAATGGTAAAGAAGCTTGGGACGTATGTCTGAAAATGGCTGAAAACGGTCTCTTGGCTAAGCCGACACATGGAGACATCATCCGTTTTGCTCCTCCTCTGGTCATCACCGAAGAGCAATTGCTTGAAGCAATTTCCATTATTGAGAAATCAATACTTTCTTTTACGGAATAATAATTTACGGGTAAGGATTTCCTTTGGATTGGAGTTCTATTTTCCCCATAAACGAACTTATTGGATGGTTGTGAAAAGATTTCACAACCATCTTTTTTATATTGTTGAACATTCTAGCTTAGAGCTTGTCTATAATGTCCGACTTCTGCGTTACGCTCGTTCTGAAACCAGTCATTGACAGAAGTCAACTCCTTTGCTTTCAGAACTTCACAAGCCTTGAATTCGAACATTCTAGCTCAAGCTCTTGGCTTTATGGACAGACACTAAATTGAGCTTGTCTATAATGTCCGGCTTCTGCGTTACGCTCGTTCTGAAACCAGCCTTTTCGGCAGGCTCAATGCGTCGTGTTGACAGAAGTCAACTTCTTGATTTTGAGTGTTTCACAAGCC
>WFZU01000126.1 GCA_015489405.1 Bacteroidales bacterium | reverse complement strand
ATACAATATTCCAATGGAGCAAATGAGTATTAAAGAAGCACAACAAAAAGTGGATCGCTGGATTAAATCTACCGGCGTGAGATATTTTGATGAACTTACCAATATGGCAATATTGACCGAAGAAGTCGGCGAAGTTGCCCGCATAATGGCTCGTAAATACGGGGAACAATCGTTCAAAGAGGGAGAAAATGCAGATTTGGCGGATGAACTCGCCGATGTTTTGTGGATACTTATGGCTATCGCCAATCAAACCGGAGTGGATCTGAACCAAGCTTTTATCCGTAACATGGAAAAGAAAAGCCAACGCGATAAGCATAGACACCGGCAAAATCCAAAACTCCGGAAATAAGCCAATGCCTAATTCTGAATACAAAATATGATAAGACCCAGTGATATAGAAAGAAAAAAACTGCTACTCAATGCCGTGATTCCGGTTTTGTTTGTCGCTTTTTTGTGGGCAATTAAATTGATAGAGACGGGGTTTCAACTTTCATTTGTAAGCTATGGCATTGACCCCATGCATCTGCGGGGACTCCGGGGGATTCTCTTTGCCCCCTTTATTCACGGCAGTTTGAAACACCTTTTCAACAACAGCATCCCGCTTCTTATCCTAACTTGGGCTTGCTTCTATTTTTATCAAAATATCTCCTGGCGAGTGCTGTTTTTTATTTGGATTTTCAGTGGATTGGGCACCTGGTTGATAGGACGGCCTGCCTATCATATCGGAGCTTCATCCATCATATACGGGCTTTTCAGTTTCTTGTTTTTCAGCGGAATATTCCGCAAAAACACACGACTGGCAGCACTTTCCCTTTTAGTCATTTTTCTATACGGGAGTATGGTCTGGGGGATATTCCCGGATTTCAACAGACAAAAAAATATTTCTTGGGAGGGACACCTCTCGGGCGCTTTGACGGGATTGGTTTTAGCCGTTATATACCGGAAAAAGTTAGTTTTCGAAGAGGAAAAAACGGAAGAGCCGGAAGACATTGGAGACGATTTCTTTTATTTCCGCTATATGCCGGTAAGAGATGATTTTTTGAAAAAATCCAAACCGGTAATTCATATCAAATCTTACAAAATAAAGGAAAATGACACGGAGGGAACTCCCCGGAATTCTCCCCCGAAACAACAGCTCAAAAAACCTGAAATCACCTATCAAATAAAAAGAAAATAAGATGCCTGTATATCAAATCCCCGGTGAATATTGGTTCCCGCCCGTGAAAGAGGCGGAAGAAGGAATAGTAGGTATCGGAGGCGACCTCAGTCCCGGAAGATTGCTTTTGGCATACAAAAAAGGTATTTTCCCTTGGTACAACGATGACCAGCCCATCATCTGGTGGTCTCCGGACCCGAGAGCAGTACTTTTTCCAAAAGATTTTAAGCTCCGCAAAAGCCTCCGGCAAAGCATCCGGAACCGGAACTACTCATTGCGGATAGATACGCATTTTGAAGAGGTCATTTCATATTGTTCGGTCATTGACAGAAAAGGAGAAACCGGGACGTGGATCACGCCGGAGATGAGAACCGCTTACATCCGGTTGTTTGAAATGGGATATGCACATTCCTTTGAAATATTCCAAGGACCGAAGCTTGTGGGGGGACTCTACGGCGTTTCTTTGGGAAAAGCCTTTTTCGGAGAATCGATGTTTAGCCTGGAAAGGGATGCCTCGAAAGTAGCCCTTTACTATTTGGTACAATTCGCACGGAAACACGATTTTCATTTTATTGATGCCCAGGTAGAGACTGAACATATAATGAGTCTTGGAGCCGTTAATATTCCAAGAGAGGATTTCATACGGCGGCTCGAGAAAGCTGTCCGATACGAAACAAAAACCGGGAGATGGGAGTTTGAGCCTACTCAATAAATAGAGCTTGCCTATAATATCCGGCTTCTGCGTTACGCTCGTTCTGACACCGGTCGTTTCGCCAAGCTCAACGCATCGCATTGACGTAAGTCAACTCCTTGATTTTGAATATTTCGCAAGCCTTGTTCTTGAACATTCCAGCCTAGACTCCCAACTTTATGGACAGGCACTAAACAGCCGGACAGACGGCAAAAAATCAAGCACACGTCAATTCCATTTCCCGGAATTCAAGTCTGAAAAAGCGTGTTTTATGCGTTTTTCATGGTAATAATCCGTTGTGGCAAAGGAGCCGCAAAACCGGCTTCACCAAGGGCTTCTACTATCTTCTGGCGGGTATCCCAATAGACATCCCAGTAATTTTCGGTAGTCGCATAAGGAAGGGCTAGCAATTCGATAGCGTTTTGTCCCAGATTGTTCACCGCTACCCTGGGTGCGGGTTCTTGCATCACTTTCGGATCGTTTTTCAGTACGCCGGCAACCACTTGTTTAGCTTTTTCGATATCGCTGCCATATTGAATCGCAAACGGCATATCCACCCGGAGATTTCCCAAAGTGGTGTAATTGGTGATTTTTCCGGCAGTGATAGTCGAATTAGGGACTATCTCGGTCTTATTTTGAAAGGTTTCGAGAATGGTAACAAAAACCGAAATCTCTTTGACAAAACCCAAGGTTCCGTCCGGAAGTTCAATTAAATCTCCCAAGCTAAAAGGCCTGAATATCAATAGCATAACACCGGATGCAATATTGCCGAGAGAGCCGTTGAACGCTCCTCCTATCGCTGCACCTACCCCAACCAAAATGGCGGCAAAGGAAGTTACTCCGAATCCCAATACTTGGGCGATGCCCAAAAACAGAATGAGTTTTAAGGAGAAATTAACGACTGCGGTCAAAAACGGGATGAGCGTTTCGTCCATTTTAGTACGCGCAATAGCTTTGCGAAATATTCGCGTTAACATTCCCACGATCCAAAGACCGATAATGAGAGCCACTATCGCTCCCAAAATACGCGGGGTCCATTGTCCGACGGCATCCATTAGTGAACCGATTAATTTGCTCACCGGATTGACAGC
>WFZU01000125.1 GCA_015489405.1 Bacteroidales bacterium | reverse complement strand
ATTGTATCATTGTATCATTGCACCATTGTATCATTGTACCATTGTATCATTGCACCATTGTACCATTGTATCATCGCACCATTGCACCATTGTACCATTGTATCATCGCACCATTGTACCATTGTATCATTGTACCATTGTATCATTGTACCATTGTATATCTGAACAATTAGGGTACAAACATTTTGCTCCTCCGGAGCAGTCATATTATCTGTTGTTATTTTTTTCACAAATTTCTTTTTTTTGCTCTTAGGTGTCATTATTAATTTATAGCAAATATAAATTAGAAAAAAGCCTAAAAATACAAGTGTAAATTCTTGTTTATCAGTGATATATGAATTATTTATAATCCGTTAAAATTACCGGAAAAAATAGGCTGATAATTGAATTATTCTACTTTTGCCCCGTAAAATATTAAATTTTGTAGAGGATATGCAAACATTTAGCGTTAAAGATTTTTTTTACAGTTGGATCATCCTGTTTGTCGTATGGTTAGGGTTTACGGCGACCTTGGATATATATGAGGTATTGACCGGACTTTTGGTAAGTTTGGTGATTGCATATTACACGTATAAGAATTATTCGCATAAAGGATTAAATATCTTGATGCCGAACAAAATATTTTATACCCTGAAATATTTGTTGGTCTTTCTACGTGCATTGGTGGTTGCTAATTTTGACGTGGCACGCCGTGTGGTCAGTCCGAAATTGCCTATCAATCCCGGGATAGTAAAATTTGAAAGTCAATTGCAATCGGATTTTGCGAAAATGGTTTTGGCAAACAGTATTACTTTGACTCCGGGGACCTTGACTGTGGATATGGTCGAAAATACCTTCTACATTCATTGGATAGATGTAACGACTACCGACCCCGGGGAGGCTTTTACGGCTATTGCGAAGGATTTTGAAGAAATATTAATCAAAATATTTGATAAATAATGGAAACTAGTTGTGCTTATCCCACATTTTGTATGGTCATTTTTAGTGTAATGGCTATCGGAATCATTTTCGGAATGATTCGTTTTGTCAAAGGACCTACGGCGAGCGACCGGGTGGTGGCTTACGATACCTTAAACGTGATGGTTATTTCGGGTTTGGTATTTTTATCCTATGTATTTCAACGCTATATCTATTTGGATGTGTCCTTGCTGTATGGCGTTCTCGGGTTTATAGGAGTTATTGTTATTGCAAGATATTTTGAAAAAGGAATATGATGGAAATTTTATCAATTATCGGATATATATTCTTGTCTGTCGGGGCTGTTTTCCTGTTGCTCGGCGGATTGGGAATTTTCAGAATGCCTGACTATTATACGCGTGTGCAGGCAGGGACTAAGGCTTCTACCTTGGGAGCGATGAGTACGATTATCGGTGTGGCTTTTTTGCAGCCGGACTGGGCGGTGAAGTTGTTAGTAATATTGGTTTTTATCGCTTTCACCAATCCGTTAAGTTCTCACGTGCTGGCGAGAGCCACCTATAAAATGGGGCAAAAGCCTTTATCCAAAGAAAATATAGACGCTTACGAGGAGGTGGATCATTCTACTTCGCGCAAGCCGGTTACAAATAAAACAACGAAATAGTATGATTTGGACCTTGATATTATTGAGTTTGATGGCAGTGATTATGATTGTGGCTACGATTGTTGCGATCCGGCAGAAGGATTTGTTGATAGCGGTTTTTGCCACGGCAGCTATCAGTTTGGGCTTGTCGGTATTTTATTTTTTGCTGCAAGCTCCGGATGTTGCTTTGACAGAGGCGGCTATCGGGGTAGCTCTCACGACCGTGATTTTTTTGATTACGATTCGCAATACCAAGCGCTATGAGAAGGTAAATAAAGCAGGTCAATGTAAAGAGTAAATAGAGGCTGTCCGGAATGTCCGTTTTCTTCGTTATGCCCGTTCTGAAACCGGTTATTTTGACAAACTCAATGCATCGCATTGACAAAAGTCAACTCCCTTGCTTTCAGGACTTCGCAAGCCTCGAACACGAACATTCTATCCCGGACATCCGACCTTATGGACGAATACTAATATAAAGAGTTATGAAAAAATATGTTGCAGTAGTATTGTTGTTGTTTTTCGGATATTATCTGTTGTTGAGTTTTCTCCAGCTTGATTTCGGTCGTGCGGACGAACGTATGGCGGTATCCAAAGACTATTTGCACGAGAGCGTGGCGACCAATAAGGTGGCTAATGTGATAACCTCTATCGTGGTCAATTTCAGGGGCTTCGACACCTTGGGAGAGGTTACGGTTTTGTTTTTGGCTTCTACGGCTTTGGCAAGTATTCTGTACCGCCGGAATAAGCCGGGCGTGAAGGTGCCCAAAGAGCGGATTTTGACTTCTGCCAGCCATTTGCTTCATATTGGAGCCAAAGTGCTTTTCCCGATTAGTATCGTGCTGGGAGCCTACATTTTTATTCACGGTCATTTGACGCCCGGAGGAGGTTTTCAGGGAGGTGCGGTCATTGCGACAGGGGTGCTGTTGATGATACTCTCTTACCGTAAGTTTCACGTCAATCATAATATTGTTTCGTGGGTAGAATCTATTGCCGGTATCGCCTTTGTGGCTATCGGATTTACGGGGCTGATTTTCGGAACGAGTTTCCTCGAAAATGTTTTCCCGGTGGGAACCTTGAATGCTTTGATGAGTGGCGGTGCTATCCCTTTGATTTACATTGCGGTAGGTTTTAAAGTCGGGGCGGAATTGATTGGTCTGCTGGATAATATTTTGTTGAACAATAAGGAGTTAAAACAATAGAAATGATGAATATACAAGATTTTATTAACTTTCTTGTCTATGGTACGGCTATCTTTTTGATTATCGGCGGCTTGTATGCGGTCTTGACCAAAAAGTATTTGACAAAGATTGTCATCGGGCTGAGTATTATGGACGCCGGAATCAATTTATTGCTGATCGCCATTGGTTATACCTATAAAGGTACGGCTCCGATTTTTTCACCGGCGGTGGAAGGGAAAACCGTAACGATGGTAGATCCCGTACCTCAGGCGCTTGTCTTGACAGCCATTGTAATTGGGTTTGGGGTTACGGCGGTAGCCTTGTCATTGGTGATTCGTTTATATAGACATCACAACACACTTTGTATTGATAACATAAAGAATTTGAAATGGTAATAAGTCCTATACATTACGTTGCGATACCACTATTGGTAGCTTTTCTAATCCCATTAGTGGCGAAGATTGGAAAAAACTGGGCGAGAATTTTGCCCGGTTTGACGCTGGCATATCTCAATTTCGTGTCCGTTTACTTGATGACGAAAGTGCAGGAGACGGGAATCATCAGCGAGTCTGTGGGGGGCTGGGATGCTCCGGTCGGTATTAATTTGGTCTTTTCGCCCTTGAGCGGATTGTTGGTAAGTTTGATTACCGGCATCGGCTTTTTGGTTTGGCTCTATAGCTATCAATTCAAAAACGTAGAGAAGAATGAGTCGCAAAAATATTTTACCCTCTTGCTGATGTTGATTACCGGTGCCAATGGAGTGATATTGACCGGTGATATTTTCAATATGTTTGTCTTTATGGAGATAACGGCGATTTCGGCTTATGCGTTGACCGCCTTTTACCGTCACCGCAATGGTGCGGAAGCCGCTTTTAAATATCTCCTCATCGGCTCCTTGGCTTCCACTTTTATGCTGTTGGCGATTATGCTGCTGTATGCCCAGGTAGGCACCTTGAATATGGCGGATATTGCTTCCAAGATGGATCAGGTGTCGAGTGGAATGAAGGTTACGATATTTATCTTGTTCCTTACCGGTTTTGGCATCGAAGCGGAGATGTTCCCCTTAAACGGTTGGGCACCGGATGCTTATACCGAGGCTCCGGGACCTATCGGGGCAGTCTTTGCCAGCGCAGTCGTAAAAGCCGGTGTATATGCTATGGCGAGAGTGGTCTTTACCTTGTTTGGCTATGGCGATTCTCCGGTGGAGATACTGATTATTATGGGAGTAATCACGATGGCTATCGCCGAATTTTCTGCTTTCAGGCAAGAAAAACTGAAAAGGATGCTTGCCTATTCCAGTATCGGGCAAATGGGCTTGGTGATTGCCGCTTTCGGTTTGGGAACCAAAGCGGGGGTTTTTGCAGCCCTTTTTATTATGGTCAATCACGCACTCATCAAATCCTTGCTTTTCCTCAGTGGTACTTATATGGTATATCATTCCAAAGAGAAACTGATTGCCGAGCTGAACGGAATGGCTAAAGAATTGCCGGTTACGGCTGCACTGTTTGCTTTTGGTGCTCTGGCTATTGCCGGTTTCCCGCCTTTCTCCGGATTTTGGAGCAAAGTCTATTTTCTGATTGCGGCGGCAGACCAAAAGATGGTATTTTTGATTATTATGGTGCTTTTGGTTACTACGGTTGAGGTATTGTATTATTTCAAGGTGATAAACCGGATGTATTTTCACAAACCGGAAATGGAGTTGGAATACAGACGTCCCTCGACCAATGCGTTGATTTCCATGTTCGTATTAACGGCAGTGATTTTGTGGATTAGTTTCTTTCCGGATACGGTTATGGGATATATTGATGCCGCAGCGAATGATTTGGTCAATCGCGCCGGTTATATTAATTTAGTGTTGAATAGATAAACGATAGATAATGAACAGCTTGGTGATAATGCTATTAATTTATTTTGCAGGAGCAATATTGGTCTATGCAGCTAATAAATTCAGTGCGGTGCTGCGTGATGTTATCGTAGTGCTTGCCGGATTGCTTCCTGTGGCTCTTTTCTTTAGTATTCCTGCTTTTGAAGCCTTTCAATTCCGCATTGCCGGATTTGATTTGTTCTGGGATTTAGGCTCTTTGGCTTATATTTTTGAAGCCTTGGTGGTCGTCGTCGGTGCGGCATCTTTGGTGTATGCCATTTCTTATATGAAGGGGAAAAAGAATTTGGGCTATTTTTATATGAATTTCTTTTTGAGCCTCGGCTCAATGACCGGAATATTGATGAGTCAAGACCTGATTTCCTTTTTCATTTTCTGGGAAATAATGACGTGGAGTTCTTATTTTATCGTTGTTTTCAATGGATATAAAACCAATAAAATCGGACTTACTTACATCTTCTTCAGTGCTTTGGGAGCGTATGCAATGTTGACGGCTATTGTGATGATAAACACACAGACGGGTTCCACTATGTGGAATGACTTCTTTATCGCATTTGCCGGAATGAGTTCCCATTATCAACTTTTGATTTCGATATTATTCATTTTTGGTTTTGGAGTGAAAGCGGCGATGATGCCCTTACACATTTGGGCGGCGGATGCATATTCCCACTCGCCAATGGCTTATACGGCTACTTTTTCCGGGGTGTTATCCAAAATGGGAGTCTATGGATTGGCATTGGTGATGATAAAATTGGCACTGGTTTCCAATCATTTTGTGTTCAGTCAAGTGATTGCTTGGCTGGGTGCCGTTACGGCTGCTTTGGCAACGATTTATGCGCTTATTCAAAAAGATATTCGTAAACTCTTAGCCTATTCCTCTGTCGCTCAATTGGGATATATTATTACGGGGATAGCGGTAGGCACGGCAATGTCTTTTATGGCAGGTATTTATTTGGCGGTCTTGCACGGTCTTTTCAAAGCGGCGCTCTTTATGGTTGCCGGAGCTGTTGAGAAACAAGCGGGAACGACCGATATGCACAAATTGCGTGCATTGATACGCAAGATGCCTTTGACTTTTATCACGGCAATGGTGGCAATCATTGCTTTAGCCGGGATTCCCCCCTTGGGTGGTTTTGTAGGCAAATGGATGTTGTATGAGTCGCTCATCGGTTCCAATCATTATTTCTTGGTAATCGTCATTTTCTTTTCCAGCACTGCGGCATTTTTGTATGCTTACCGTTTCCTGTACGGCATTTTTCTGGGACAAGAGGAAGAGGAGTTTGCACACGTCAAAGAGGCTCCTTTGATGATGTTGATACCGATGTTGTTTTTTACCGTATTGCTCATTGTTACGGGTACTTTCCCCGGCATCATTCTCGGACCTGTCGCCAATGCGATGAATCACGGGATGGGATTTCGCGGAGTGCAATGGGAAATGTCTGTTTTGACTAATGTCTATGGAGATTCCATTCATCTTTCCGTCATTTCCACGATAGTGGTAGTCGTCTTTATTGTCTTTGCTCTGTTTCTTATCCTCAAAGGCAGAAAGGGAACGAGATATGTTACTACCAAAGACATTGCAAATTCGGGAGAGCCTGTCCGTCCCGAAGACAATTATCATTTTGCCTTGGATTTTTACAAGCCTTTTGAACGGGCAATGGCGCCTTTGTATCGCTTTAAGATGAGTGAGATTTACGGGAATATTTCCGATGGTTTGGTCTCGTTTTTCCAATTTACGCGGAGACTATATTCCGGAAACGGGCAGACATACGTGTATTATGTGTTGCTCTTTATTGTGATATTGTTAGTTTTTAGTAATCAATTGATAAATCGATAGATGATGGGAGATATTTGGATGACACTATTAGGAGTGCTCGTAACTACGCTTTTAGCTTTTGTTACGGGAATGTTCTATATGGGAGCAAGCCGGAAGATCACGGCTCGTGTGCAAAACCGTGTAGGACCTCCGATATATCAGAATTTTTTGGACTTAATCAAATTGCAGGCGAAGGACACGGCGATACATCACGGTTGGATGCAACTGCTGGGACCCGCTTTTCTGATGGTCTCTGCCGTCGGTTCTTTGATGTTTATACCGGTCTTGAACAAAGGCTTGTTTTTTGAAAATTTTACGGCGGACGGAGATATCATATTCTTGCTTTATCTGATGGTTTTCGGTTCTTTGGGAATGGCTTTGGGTGCCGGTCAGACCGGAAATCCCAATTCGGCAATTGGAGTAACGCGTGGTTTGACGCAGATGGTCGGTTTTGAAATCCCCTGGGTGATGGCTATCGTTGCGCTGATTTTGCAATATCATACTACCAACATAGCCGAGATTCTCGAAGCACAACACCGGAGTGGGGTATGGTCAATGTTTGCCAATCCTTACGCCTTTATTGCGGCATTGCTGGCAGCCTTCGGAATGTTTCGTTATTCGCCTTTTGATATTGTCGGAGCTCCTGCGGAGTTGGCTTCCGGTCCGGTCTCCGAGAATGGCGGTAAATTCCTTGGAACGATGATGTCCAGCCACGCTGTCTTTGCTTTCGTCAAACTGGTGCTCTATGTAGATCTTTTTATGGGCGGAGCGGACAATCTGGTCGAATTGGTGATTAAGACTTTCGGTCTCTACCTGATTCCATTGACTTATGGAATGGTCAATCCGCGTTATCGTACCGAACAAGCGGTAAGGTATTTCTACGGCTGGCCTACCTTATTCGGCATTATCGCCATTTTATACGCAGTATTTTACTAAAAAATTAGCAAAACGATGAATGATAAAAATTCACAAAAAATAGTTGATGTAATAAAGAATTTTGCACGAAAACATTCTTTATTCGTGTTGGCATACGGTACCGGATGCGGAGCGATTGAAATTCCGGCGACGATGACTTCACGCTACGATGCCGAACGTTTTGGTATTCGCGGTGCGGCAACTCCGCGGCAAGCCGACGTATTGCTTATCACAGGCTATCTCTCTACCAAAACCTTGAAGCGGGTTATCCGTACCTATGAACAGATGCAAGACCCGAAATATGTGATTGGGTTCGGCTCTTGTACGATCAACGGAGGGATGTATTGGGATTCCTACAATACTATCAAACTCCTGGATATGTATTTGCCCGTGGACATCTACATCAATGGTTGTATGCCACGTCCGGAAGCGGTGATCGAAGGTTTTATCGGACTGCAAAAACTGATTGCCGCAGGCAAAGCCGAGGGGGCTAAAAAATATAAAGAAAACTTGGATTGGTATCGTGCCAATCAAAAGAAAGTGATTAAAAATTGGGTGATGCCCGATTACAATTGGTAAAAAGATTCTAAAATCTGCTTGAAGTATGGAACTGCATAAAGAAAAACAATTGTTGGAAACCTTACAAGGGGTATTTCAGCTTAAGAGTGGAGAAATAAAAAGACGCCACCGTATCGAAGTGGAAGTGGAAAAAAAGGATGTGGTGCCTTTGTTGCTGTTTGTAAAAGAAAAATTGGGTTACAAACATTTGTCTCATATCTCTTGCGTGGACTGGATTGAAGAAGGCCGGTTTGAATTGATTTATATGCCTTGGTCCCACCAAGAACAAATTTTGATTATGGTCAAAGTGAGCATCCCGAGAGATGCTGCCGAGATGGAAAATATTGATATGATTTGGCGGCAAGCCAATACGTATCAAAGAGAATTGCGGGAAATGTTCGGCATCGAATTTCCCGGTTTTGTGGGAGACTATGATTTTATTCTCGAAGATTGGGAAGATATTCCGCCGATGCGCAGGGACTTCGATACCGAAGCGTATGTTAAAGACCATTATTTCGAACGTCCCGGAAGGGAAGACGCAAAAGATGTAAGAACGGAAATTGCCAAACGCTCCGGAGAACAAATCCCGGACTTTGCCAAGAAGTATTCAAGATAGTATTTAGCGAAAATAGCGTATTCGATGAGAGAAAAAACAACAACATTATATTTAGGACCTCAACACCCGGGAATCACGGGCAATATGATGGTGAAACTGTCTTTGAAAGGAGATACTATCGTCAAAGCGAAGACAGAAGTCGGTTATCTGCATCGTGCTTTTGAAAAATTGCTCGAAAAACGGAATTGGTTGCAGTGTTTCACGGTGATGTGCCGTTTCTGCGTGCCGGAGCCTGACCCGATGGAAAATATTTACGCACGAGCAGTAGAAGAAATTGAAGGTCGCGAGGTGCCCGAGAGAGCTAAATATATTCGCACGATGGTGCTTGAACTTGCCCGTCTGCAATCTTTTTTGCTCTGGTATGCCGGACAGAACGGCTCTGCGGGACTTTATACCGTGCCGCAATGGTCGGTCGGAGACCGGAACTATATCTTGGATTTGTTTGAAGAATTGACCGGCGGGCGTATCTACCACATGTACACTTGGCCCGGCGGCGTCCGGAGGGATCTGCCCGAAGGCTTTGAAAGCAGAGTGTTGAAAGTCATGGATTATATCGAAAAACGGCAGGAAGATTACGACCGGATGATGTTTGACAATTCTATTTTTCAAAAACGTGCACAGGGAGTCGGCATTATCAATAAGGAGAAAGCTATCGAATGGGGCGTTGTCGGTGCTCCGTTGAGAGCCTGCGGGGTCAAAAGCGATATTCGTATTGACGAACCTTATGAAATTTATGATAAATTGGATTTCATTGTCCCCACGCAAGAAGGGGCGGACGTATGGGCGCGTGCCTTGGTGCGTAGAGCCGAATTTAAACAATCTATCTCTATCATTCGTCAGATTATTGACAAAATGCCCAAAGGGGAAATTTACAACAAAGTACCCAACCCGCAAAAATGGACTTTACCCAAAGGAAATGCGTATGTGCGTGCGGAAGCGGTACGTGGTGAGATTGGAATGTTTTTGCAAAGCGATGGTGGCAACAAACCGCGCCGGGTACACGTCAGGGGAGCGGCTTATGTTCACGCCGTGAGCCTTTTGGAAGATGTTTTGGTAGGACAAAATGTGTCGGATGTTTCCTTCATAATGAACAGCCTCGGCACTTGTCCGCCGGAAATTGAACGATAAGTAATAGTGAAATTTGACAATTTTTTATAATTGATAAAATATGGGATTTTTTAATCTAAAAGGAACTATCAGACCTTTGACGGGTCTGAAACAATTCGGAAAAGTTCCGCATACTATCGAATATCCTAATGAATCCAAGGAGGCAGCTCCGCGTTACCGGGGATTTCATTTCAATGAAATTGAAGCCTGTATCGGTTGTGGTAACTGTTCTACGATCTGTATGAACGGCGCCATCGATATGATTTCGTTGGTAGAGGTGGAAGGCAAAAAGGGCGATTCGGGTTTGCGCCCGCGCGTGGACCACGGTCGTTGTTGCTGGTGTGGACTTTGTGTAGAAGTTTGTCCCACAGGCTCTTTGGCTTTGACAAAAGAATACTTATATGTGTCTCCCGATGCCAATTCGTTTCTGTGGACACCGGGCGTTGATAATCCGGAAGGCAAAGAGAAAATTTCGTTCTATAGCACTGCCGAATCCTCACTGACGGATATGACCCGTGTGCCTATGCGTGAGTTGGAAGGTATGGAACGGATAAAATCCTTTGCAGAGGTGGTCTTGGGCTACGAAGAGGAAGAAGCCCGCAAGGAGGCAAGCCGCTGTATCAGTTGCGGTATCTGTACGGAAGTATGTCCCGACCATATGCACATTCCCGAATATATCAATGCTATCGCCCAAGCTGACGACCATTCGGCTATCAAGATTATTTATGACAACAATCCGTTGCCGGAGATGTGTGGAAAGGTCTGTACACGCCGTTGTGAAGACGTATGTGCCGTACAGGTGCGGGGTGAAGCCTTGGCTATCCGTTGGTTGAAACGATACGCTACGGAGCGTGCCGAAAATGCGGAAATGATTCGCGAAATTGTCAATCCCGAAATCAGGGAATCCAATGGCAAAAAAGTGGGTATTGTCGGTGCCGGTCCTTCCGGACTGACTGCAGCTTATTATCTTGCGCTTCGTGGATATGATGTTACGGTCTATGAAGGACGTTCCAAAGGAGGTGGAATGACGATGTACGGTATTCCTAAGTATCGCTTGCCTTTGGAAAGTTTGGAAAAACAAATAGGCTATATGGAGCGTATCGGAGTGAAGATAAAATTCAATACACAGGTAGGAAAAGATATTTCCTTTGAAGAGATTTACCAACAATATGATGCGGTCTTTTTGGGTATCGGTTTCCAAAAAGGTTGGAAATTGGGAGTGCCGAATGAGGAGGCTCCGGGCGTACAACCGGCTGTAGATTTCTTGGTTAGCGTGAATGACGGACAAGAGGTCAAAGTAGGCAAAAAAGTTGTCGTCATCGGTGGTGGTAATGTGGCAATTGACGCCGCGCGGGTGGCTCGCCGTTACGGTGCCGAGGTCTCCATCCTCTATCGCCGCCGGGTGGAAGATATGCCGGCTGACTGGGAAGAAATCGAAGGTGCGGAAGACGAAGGTATCCACATCATCGCTCAAGCTATCCCCAAACAAATTGTGGTGGACGAGCACGGCAAATTGAAAGGTTTTGAATATATCAAAGCCCGTATGGAACAGGACGAAAGGGGAGGAAGACCCCGTCCGGTACCTATCGAAGGTGGAGAAACTTTTGTACCGGCTGACGATGTGATGGTAGCTATCGGTCAGGAAGCGGATTATAGTTTCCTTCCTGAAGAGTTTAAAAAGAATATCGAAATCAGCAGAGGTCGTATCGTTGCCGATCCGGTAACTTTCCAAACTTCCGACCCGAAGATATTTGCCGGAGGAGATGCCGTCAACCGTACGGCAGACGCCATATCCGCTATTGCGAACGGATTTAATGCCGTCAAAGGAATTGATAAATTCCTCTTTGGCAAAGAGAAATAATGAGTTGTTTCCCCTGCGGGGGAAAAGTGATAACACAGACCACTTCTCGGTATGGGGAAGCGGTCTGTGTCTTTTTTGAGATATCCCTTACCGGACTCTCACGTGAATAGCATACAGGGAACCGGCGATAGCGCTTTGTCTCCCTCCGGACGCAGCAATGGAAAATTTATGCTGAAAAATGCCCCCACAAAATGCCCTTATCCCATATAAACAGGCGATAACAACACATCTGTGATTGGATTTTTCTTGTTTTTTGGAAAATTATTGTCGAAGAAAAGAAAAATATATAATAATTTTATATAATTTTGCGGGATAGAGGGAATTGCGTGAGGGAAAATACGGTTTTGTTATACTTAAGGCATGTTTTTTATATAAAGACTTGTTCTGTATTAGATGAAAAGGAGCTAAAAAATATAGGAATGAATAGTAAAAACGTGCAAGTCGAAAAACATATACTTACAGGAGAAACGCATTGCAACAATTCTATGATAAAGCAACAAGCCATACGGGCTGTTTTAATCCTACTGTTTTCCGGAACCTTTAATTTTAATGGGTTTGCCTTAAATCAATCGGTTATTGACAGTCTGAGACAACAACTCGTATCCTTAAAATCCGATACCGGCCGTATAAAGACGTATCTTGAACTGGGCGATGTTTACAAGTATGCCAACCGGGATAGCTCCTTGCATTATTACCGGAAGGCGTTGAAGCTTGCCGGAAGACTCCAATCCGCTAAGTATATTGCCCTCGGCTTGAAGGAAATAGGAAGGGGGTTTTATTCGCAAAGTGATTACGATTCTGCTTTGTACTACTTCGATAAAGCTCTTAAAATTAACAAGCAAACCGGTGCTGAAAAAAATATTGCTGACATTCTGCTGGACTATGGAAATGTTTACATTAAGCGGGGTATCTATGATAAAGCATTGGAGTATGAACTTTCTGCGTTGAAGTTATATGAGAAATTGGAAGACAAAGACGGATACTCGGGATGTCTGAATAATATCGGAAATATCTATTACTACCAGGGAGACTATAAAAAAGCATTGGAGTATTATCAAAAGTCCTTGAAGATAAAGATCGAATTGGGGTATAAAAAAGGGATGGCTATTCTGCTGGGAAATATCGGAAATCTCTATAATGAGCTCGGTGAAACCGATATGTCATTGAAATATAATATGAAGTCGGTAAAAATTTATGAAGAACTCGGGGATCAAAACGGCATTGCCCGTATTTACGACAATATGGGAGATACTTATGTATTGAAGAAAGACTATCCGCTTGCTCTTGATTACTATAAGAAAGCCTTGAAACTTCTTGAGAGGACAGGCTACAAACGCGGAATTATAATTACTCTTTTGAGTATAGGAGACGTTTATAATCGAACGGGACAATATAAAAAAGCTTTGGAATATGAATTCCGTGCATTAAGAATATCCGGGGAAACCGGTGAATTAAATTCTCAAAAGATGGCATACGAGTATATTTCCCGGAGTTATAAGAAGTTGCGGGATTATAAAAATGCCCTGCTCTACAAAGAGAAATGGTTCCGGGTACATGACAGCATTTTCAATGTGGAAAAGGCAAATGCCATTGCAGATGCGGAAGCTCGCTTTCAATCCGAAAAACAAGAGCAACAGATAAAACTTCAACAGGCGGACTTGGAAAAAAGCAAAGCGGAATTAGCCCGGGTGGAAGCTGTGAAGAAGCGGCAGGAGATAGTGCGCGATTTGTTCATTGTAATTTCCCTCTTAATGCTCATTTTGGTAGTAACTGTTTCTTATTTTTACCGTCTGAAGAAAAGGGATAACCTTCTCCTGCTGGAACAGAAAAAAAAGATTGCCGCAATTAATGAAGAACTGGAAACTAAAAACAAAGAACTCCAAGCGACCCTCGACAAGTTAAAACAAACGCAACAACAGTTAGTGCAGTCCGAGAAAATGGCTTCGCTTGGGATGCTCTCCGCCGGTATTGCACACGAAATCAATAATCCGATTAACTTTGTCTATGCCGGAATCAATAGTTTGTTCCGGGATTTTGAGGACATTGAACCGGTGATTAGGGAAATCAGTATGATAGATCCCGAAAGTGACAATCTGAAAGAGAAACTCCAAAAGATAGAGCGGCTAAAAGAAGAAAACTATTTTGATGAAGCCTTTGAGGCTATCCCGCAAATCATTTCCGATATTAAAGTAGGAGCAGACCGTACTGCCGAAATTGTCAAAAGTCTGCGGAGTTTTTCGAGGATGGATACCAGTAAAATGCAGTCCCTTAATGTTCACGAGGGACTGGATACGTCTTTACTTTTGTTGAAAAACAAGTATAAGAGAAACATTGAAATCATAAAAAATTATGCCCCCGGTCTTCCTGAAATTAATTGCTACCCGGGAAAAATTAATCAGGTTTTCCTAAATATCCTTTCCAATGCTATTGATGCTATAGAAGGTGAAGGTAAGATTTGGATTACCACCCGGAGGGAAGACGATAACGTGGTCGTATCGGTGAAAGATAACGGATGCGGGATGAGTGCTGAAACAAAACGCAGGATTTTCGACCCGTTTTACACCACCAAAGATGTGGGACACGGTACAGGACTCGGTATGTCGATTGCTTACGGCATTATCAGGGAACATAATGGGAAAATAAATATTACCTCCGAACCGGGTGAAGGTACGGAGATCGTTATCACAATACCAATAAATGATGAAGAAAAAACCTAAAATATTGTACGTTGACGATGAAGAAAGCAATTTGAGAATTTTTAAGGATGCTTTCAGACGTGATTTTGAAATTTATACTGCCATATCGGGCTACCAAGGACTTGAAATCCTTGAGAAAACGGCTTTCGATGTGATAATCACCGACCAGCGAATGCCGGGTATGACCGGTGTTGAATTTTTGAAAGAGGTCTATACGCGCTTCCCTGAAATCCCGCCGGACAGATTAATCTTGTCGGGCTATGCCAAAGATGAGGATATCAATGAGGCTTTTAAAAAATACAAACTCTCAAAGTTTATCTCAAAGCCATGGGAATACGGTGAGTTGAAAGCAATAATTATGAATGCTATTAACTGATAAAATACATAGTGATGAAGAAATATGCTATTTTGTATGTGGACGACGAGGAAAGCAACCTTAGGATCTTCCGCGATACTTTCAGGAGAGACTACACTATCTATACCGCTTTGTCGGCAGAAGAAGGTATTAAAATACTGGACGAGGTCAAAATTGACTTGGTTTTGAGTGATCAGCGCATGCCCGGAATGTCGGGAGTGGATTTCCTCAAATACTCACTTGAAAAATATCCCGAACCCAACCGGATTCTCGTTACCGGATTCTCGGATATAGAAGCCATCAAAGATGCCATCAATCAGGCGCATATTTTTCAATATATTCAAAAGCCTTGGAACCGGGACAAATTGCACAAAACTATTGAAAATGCTTTACGTATTTACCGTCTTGAAGAGGAGAATGCCAAACAAAGAGAGGAATTGTTAAGGGCTAAAGAAGTGTTGGAACAAAAAAACAAAGAACTTCTCATAGCAAAGGAAAAAGCACAAGAGAGCGACCGTCTGAAAACCGAATTTTTGCAAAATATGTCCCACGAAATACGGACCCCGATGAATGCTATATTGGGGTTTTCGGAATTCTTGTTGGAAGCAGATGATAATGAGCGTAGAAAATACGTAAGTATCATACAAAACAGCAGCCGGCAATTGTTGCGCATTATCGAAGATATTCTTGAAATTTCAAGGCTGGTAACCAAACAAGTTCCTGTAAAGGTAGAAAAAGTTTGTTTGAACGATTTGTTTCTTGAACAGTATTTTTATTTCGACATAGAAGCCAAAAAGAAAAACTTGCAACTGTACCTGAAAAAAGCACCGGACAAGGCAAGCAATGTGTGGATCGATGCAACGAAGTTGAACAAAATCCTTTCTAATCTACTCGAAAATGCTATCAAATACACCAATGATGGCTATGTTGAATTTGGTTTTGAACTAAAAGAGGAAAAAATTCATATCTTTGTAAAGGATACCGGAATAGGCATTAAAGAAGAAAGCAAAAGTACTATTTTTAAACGCTTCTCGCAAGGAGAAAAGGGAATCGCAAAACGCCATGGTGGACTGGGACTCGGACTTGCGATTGTCAAAGAAAATGTGGAGTTGTTAGGAGGTGTCATATCCTTGGAATCCGTGGAAGGCAAAGGTTCAGTATTTACTATTACGATTCCGTGCCGGAAGGCTCCGGAGGAAACAAAGGAAAATTCAGGTGAAGAAACCAATTTCTCGAATACCGTTCGATACAAAATTTTGATTGCCGAAGACGAAGAACTTAACTATTTGCTAATCGAAACAATGCTGAAAAAACGTCCTGAAGATATCGTCATTCTCCATGCTATCAATGGAGCCAAAGCTATTGAATATTGTGAGAAGGAAAAGGATATTTCGCTGATCTTTATGGACTTGAAAATGCCTCTAATGGACGGATTTGAGGCAACCAAGGAGATAAAAAAACGCTATCCCGGTATTCCGGTTATTGCCTTGACGGCATATACTACTCCCGAAAAGCTGGAAAGTGCGTTAGCGGCAGGTTGTGATGATTTTGTTTCAAAACCCGTTAACAAAGATACAATAGATAAAATTATTGATAAATACCTAACTCCGCAATAATGTATTCCGGAGATGATATGCCTGCCTTGCATAAACTGCCTAAAATATAAATGCCTGCGATCAGTGGTTCCATTGAAAAATTGAAATTTTAGTGGTGTTGAGCCTTGATTTGCCGGTGTAAATCTTAAACAGGAAAGAGTTGTTTGTAGTCTTATTCGTTATTTATTTCTGATATTATGGATACAAAAAAAAGAGTTGGGACGATGGTTGTGATTTTTCTATTGTCCTGTAATCTATGGGTGAATATTCTTGCCCGGGAGCAATCACCCATCGATAGCCTTAGAAAATTAATTGTCCCGGCAAAATCTGATAGCAGCCTGATGAAGACCTATCTTGAAATAGGGGACTATTATCAATATTCAACTTCCGATTCTGCATTATATTACTACCGGAAAGCGTATAAACTTGCCGAAAAACTTAAAGCCGGTAAATATATCGCTCAAAGTTTGAAAGAAATCGGTAGAACTTGGTATTTCCAAAACGAATATGATTCTGCTGTCCCATATTTTGACAAAGCCCTCGTAATAAGTCGCAAAATCGGTGATAAAAAAAGTATTGCCAAGCTTCTGATGAATTATGGAAATATTTATATCAAACGAAGCATCTATGATAAAGCACTGGAATATGAACTTGCCGCACTGAAACTATATGAGAAAATTGACGATAGTGAAGGTTACTCATCTTGTCTTAATAATATCGGAATTATTTATTACTATCAAAAAAATTACCCGAAGACATTAGAGTATTATCAAAAGTCCTTACAGATAAAGACAGAAGCGGGAGACAGGGAAGGGATGGCTATTTTGCTCGGGAATATTGGAAATCTCTATAATGATATCGGTGAGACCGATAAGTCATTGAAATATAATACGAAATCGCTTAAAATTTATCAAGAATTGAACGACAAGAAGGGGATTGCAAGAATTTTTAATAATATCGGTGAAGTCTATGTGAAAAAGAAAAATTATCCTTTGAGCCTTGAGTATTTTAATAAAGCCTTGAAACTTCTTGAGGAAGCCGGATATAAACGCGGGATAAGCCTTACGTTGTTGAATATTGCCGGTGTGTTTAATATAACGGGACAATACAATAAAGCACTTAAGAATGAATTCCGTGCATTGAAATTAGCTATGGAAATCGGTGAATTAAATTCACAGCAAATTGCTTACGAACGAATTGTGGAAAGCTATAAAGGCCTTGGAACATACAAAAAAGCATTACAATACAAAGAAAAGTGGTTCCGGATTCACGACAGTATATTTAACACCGAAAAAGCCGGTACTGTTGCTTTGTTGGAAGCTCGTCTTCAATCCGAAAGGCAGCAGCAACAAATACAACTTCAACAGTCGGAGTTGGAAAAAAACAAAGCGGAATTAGCCCGGGTCGAAGCAGAGAAAAAACGGCAGGAACTGGAACGTGATTTGTTTTTCATCGTTTCCGGATTGTTGCTTGTCCTGGTTGTAAGCATCTTTTATTTTTATCGCCGGAAGAAAATGGACAATAAACGCCTAATCGAACAGAAAAAAAAGATTGATGCGATCAATAAAGAACTGAAAGACAAAAACGAAGAACTTTTGGCAACACTTGAGTCTCTAAAACGGGCTCAACAACAATTGGTGCAATCCGAAAAAATGGCTTCGCTTGGGATGCTTTCTGCCGGTATTGCCCACGAAATTAACAATCCGATTAATTTTGTCTATGCCGGAATCAATAGTTTGTTGCATGATTTTCGGGATATTGAACCGGTAATCAAGGAAATAAATGAAATAAATCCCGAATCGGATAAGCTGAAAGAAAGATTGAAAAAGATTCAACAATTGAAAATCGAAAACTATTTTGATGAGGCTTTTGAAGCTATCCCACAGATTATTGCCGATATCAAACTGGGGGCTGAGCGGACTGCCGAAATTGTCAATAGTTTACGAAGTTTTTCGCGGCTGGACTCTGGTGAGAAGCAAACCTATGATATACATGAGGGGCTTGATTCATCTGTTCTATTACTTGGAAATAAGTATAAAAACAGGATAGAAATCGTTAGAAATTATGCCTCCGGTCTGCCGGATATTGTTTGTCATCCGGGAAAAATCAATCAGGCACTGCTCAATCTCCTTTCCAACGCTATAGATTCTATCGAAGGTGAAGGAAAGATTTGGATTACCACTTCGTGGAAAAAAGATATTATTAAAGTCTCTATCAGAGATACCGGATCCGGTATGGGCGAAGAAACAAAACAGAAAATTTTTGATCCTTTTTTCACCACCAAAACCGTCGGTAAGGGAACCGGACTGGGTATGTCAATCACCTATGGTATCATTAGGGAACACGGTGGAGAAATTGAAATATTTTCCGAACCGGGGAAAGGAACGGAAATAGTAATCACCTTGCCGGTAGAATAATACCTCCGTATCCCTTACAAGCCGGAAGAAACGGATGAATTAGTGTTTGTCCATAAAGTCCGGAGTCTGAGCTATAATGTTCAAGAACAAGGCTTGCGAAATATTCAAAATCAAGGAGTTGACTTTTGTCAATGACTGTTTTGAGTATGAGCGTAACGCAGTTATTGGACATTATAGACAGACTCGAATTAGAAAAAAGACCGGAGAAGAAATAAGATGCCGGATGCCGGAGACTTGAACCCGGTCTTAAATTTTTCCTGTCCCCGGGTGTTTTGTGCTAATGGTCGCAATAGTTGTAACCCAACTTACGGTACATTTTAAAATGTTCCTTCACCCTCTTACTGAAATCCGCATAATCTTTCTTCTTTTTGTCTGTCCAATCGACTTCTGCCAGTGCTGCCATTCGTGGGAGTATCATATATTCAACCTGCTTGGAATCAGGCATATATTCTGTCCATACATTTCCTTGCGCTCCTAAAATATGCTGCGCTTCCACGGCATTCAAACTTTCCGGCACCGGTTCATACCGGTAAACTTTTTCCAACGGCAGATAACCCCCTATTGCCAAGGGCTCATTCTTGTTTTTACTTTGATAATGGTCAAAATAACAAGTCTCTCCCGGAGTCATTATGACGTCGTGTCCTTGTTTGGCAGCTTCGATACCCCCTTCGGTTCCCCTCCAAGACATTACGGTCGCATTGGGAGCCAAACCACCTTCCAAGATTTCATCCCAGCCGATAATACTTCTTCCGTGCCGGTTCAAGAACTTTTCTATCCGCCGGATAAAATAACTCTGCAACTCGTGTTCATCTTTCAATCCTTCTTCCTTTATCCTTCGTTGACAGGCGGGACACTCTTTCCACCTCGTTTTGGGAGCTTCATCTCCACCAATGTGGATATATTGGGAAGGGAACATATTCATTACTTCGGTCAAAACATTTTCCAAAAAATCAAAGGTGCTCTCCTTGGTACAATAGATGTCTTCAAAAACGCCCCAGTGCGTAGCTACTTCATAAGGTCCGCCGGTGCAGCCCAACTCCGGATAGGAGGCTAAAGCTGCCAATGAATGACCGGGCATCTCTATTTCGGGTATGACCGTAATACCTCTCTCCTGTGCATAGGCAACAATATCTTTTATCTCCGCTTGCGTGTAATAGCCTCCGTAGGCTTTCCCGTCATAGGTATATTCCGATCTTTTTCTGCCTCCATGACCGATGAGCGTTTCTTTGCGTATCGACCCGACTTCCGTGAGTTTGGGGTATTTTTTGATTTCGATTCTCCACCCTTGATCTTCCGTTAGATGCCAGTGAAATTTGTTGAACTTATACAATGCCATAATATCAAGATACTTCTTGATAAATTCCGGAGGGAAGAAATGTCTTCCCACATCCAAGTGCATTCCACGGTATGCAAAACGCGGATAATCCTCGATAGTTAATTCGGGTAATCTTTTCTTGCCGTCCACCCGGGGGGCAGTTAATAGCAGTTGATGCAAGGTATTTATTCCGTCGATTACTCCTGCTTTCGTTCTTCCCGTAATGGTAATTTTATCATCATCTATTTGTAATTTGTAGGATTCATCTGCTTCTTGTCCATTCACTTTCAGAGTTTTATCAATTTGTAACTCAATAGTCAGTCCGGCATCTTTTGGAGCCGTAACAGCCCATTCCTCCGGTAAAATCCCGGACAAATATCCGGCTTGCTTTTGCAATTCCTCCGCACTCTTTATGGAAACGGAAGTCCCTGTTTCCAAATAGGAATCTCCAAATGTTATCTTACGGGGTTTAGGAATTAAGGAAACGTTTTTGTCTATATGCTTTTCTTGGCAGGAAACGAAAACCGCTATGATGAGCAGCATTTTAAGTACATTCTTCATAATCCACATTATTTCATTGTGAATGCAAAAGTAAGAAAATTACCGGAGGATAGACTTTTTATTTTGCAGCAGGAAATATTTTCAGCTTGGGGAAGCAATTTTTGTGTACTTTCGCGGAATATTTACAATGAGGTTTTAAAGAGGAGATCTTTTCCCGTCAAACTTATTATTATGATAAAAGAAATTGCCCTTGCTTTTTTCGCTTTCATTTTCGTGCAAAGCATACAAGCACAATACCCTGAGGATGTACCATATCAAAGTATTCCAATGCCCACGGGCGTAGAATTGCCGGATTTTGCGGAGAGTGTAACGGATTATTCCGTTCCCGGTCCTATGCAAATTACCAGAGTTACCGAGCCGTTTTACTACATCGATGGCAACGGGAATCAGCAAGTATGGTATCCTACTCATTCTTATTCCAAAGTGCAGGTTTGGAATGCCGATCAAACCTTATTCAAAATCAGGGCTTGGAAACTCTATGATGCAACGGACTACCAAGAGGTACAAAGTCTTTCCGGTATGTATCCCGCTTATTGGTCAAATACCAATCCGGATTTATTATGGAGCTTCCGTCAGAATGGCGATGTCAAAAAACATTTCGTCTCTACGGATGTTACGCAAACAGTCGCCAATATCCCCGGTTATGAGTTAATACAACTGGGACCGGGCGAAGGAAATATTGATAAGAACGATCATTATGTAGCTTTGGCAGGAAAAAAAGCGAATGGTGATATGGACGTCATCCTTTTTGATCTTCAAACCTTGCAAGTAGTTCATACTGAAACATTTGCCGGAGCCTGGGGCAATGGAGGAGCGGGGTTCCCGGAGTTTGTCGATTGGGTATCCGTCTCTCAATCGGGTGATTATGTCGTCATCATGTGGAATCATAATACCACTTCAGGAAGTAATCCGCATAATGGTCATTATGGAGTGGAAGTGTACAATGCTGCGGACATGCAATATTTGCGAAGAATTACCGGATATGGCAATCACGGGGATTTGGGCTACGCCGTGGACGGGGATGAAGTCTTTGTTCAATTTTGGGGACCCACCGGAACGGTGAATATGTATTATTTGAATCGTATGGAACGGGTCGTTTTGTCATCGCATCCCGATTTCAATGGCGAAGGTCATATCTCTTGCAGAAACCTGAATAGACCCGGCTGGGCATATATCAGTCAAGACTACCAAGACCATTCAGGGCAAATTATTGCAATGAAATTGGATACTTCCGGACTTGTTGAACATTTCGGACATCATTTTAGCAGCGCTATCAACTATGAAAAATCTCCGATGCCGGTACCTTCTCCTGACGGCGATAAGGTTTTCTTTAAATCGGATTTTGCTACCGGACCCAATATAGATCCCGAGGAAGTTTATTGTTTTATGGCTACGACGAAGCCTGTGTTCAACCTCTCTGTATTCACGGAAGGTAGTTATAATGGTACTTCTTTACGAACAGACCTTTACGATATGGGTTTAATGAGTGTAAATCAGCCTTTTGATACTGCCCCTTGGAATTATGACGGGCAGGAGAGTCTGAATGTAGCCGCAGGAACACAGGTCGCCGCTTGGGTGCTGGTAGAGTTCAGACAAACGGATGGAGATGCAAGCACGGCAACGCCGGATAAAGTTATTGCCCGCCAAGCCGCCCTCTTGCTCGCCGATGGTTCGATTGTTCAGACGGACGGACAGCGTCCCATAGATATGGACACAGATATCTCAGACAATCTCTATGTCGTTGTTTATCAACGAAATCATTTGGCGCTAATGTCTTCTGAAGCTTTGACCAAGGTGGGGAATACGTATAGCTACGATTTTACGGATGCCCTTTCCAAAGCCTATCTCGGAGGACAAAAAGACTTAGGGAACGGGCATTTCGGGATGATTGGCGGCGACAGTAACGGAGACGGTGTCGTTAATACGGAAGATATGGATAACAATTGGAATACTCACAGCGGAAAACAAGGTTACTACGGCAGTGATCTTAATGCCGATTCGCAAGTGGATAATAAGGACAAAAACGACCTTTGGCTCCCGAACGCCGGACTTCAAACGTCGGTACCTGAATAGTTGCTGCGGGGGATTTTTCTCCGGAAGTCCCGTATTTGAAAGCGGGTGTTACGGAATATACATCAAAAGTTCCCTCTTATATCAACGCTGCCAGTCTTCGAATATCATTAGTGATATCCGGATTGCAATTTTCAAGGCGAAGCTCAACATCTTGTATTTGAGGACGCAATTTATAATTATCCCGGAATTGCTTGAAATGTTGCGGGCGCTCTTTGAGGACTTGGCTGTCTTTCTCAATATCCCATATTTGCTCTAATATCCCGTAGGTATTCGCTCCCTTTCCGCAGCGATAGGAGAGAGGCTGTGGAGCTATTTGGACAAACATAGATGCTAATCCGGGCATGGGAATGTGGAAGAACGATTCGATATGCCGGAGGCTCATATAGCTTGCGTTCATCTTTCCCCGCAGGGAATAACCCGCAATATGAGGTGTGCCGAGCGTTGTCATAGACAGCAGTTGCCGGTCAATCTCCGGTTCATTTTCCCATACATCCAGTATAAGATGTTCTATCACGCCGCGCTCTTTCCATCGTTTCAACACTTCCGTTGAGAGTACAGCTCCTCTGGATGAATTGATAAGGGTGATTTCCTTTTTACGATGCGCAAAGAAATCGTCTCCCAATAAATGAAAGGTCGGATATTTGCCTTTGCGGGTCAAAGGAACATGAAGACTGACGACATCCGCTTCTTGTCGAATTTTTTCGAGAGAGACAAAGCTGCCGGAGGTTCCCTCTTGCTGCCTGGGAGGGTCATGCAACAGATGTTTGACGCCCAGACGGGCTAACGTCTTCGAGAGAAGACCGCCAATATTACCCACGCCGATAATGCCGGTGGTCTTGCTTTTCCAAGCGTAACCGAATCTGGATTGCAGGTAGTATAAAACCCATATAACATATTGTACAACAGCTTGTTTGTTGCATCCGCTTGCAGTTTTCCAAACAATATTGTGCCTCCGGCAAAAGTCTTTATCGATATGATCATCTCCGATAGTGGCGCTGACGATCAGTCTCACTCCTGTCCCTTCGAGCAAGGTGGCATCACATTTCGTTACCGAGCGAATAAGCACCGCATCAGCTCCTTTCAAAGCCGGCTTGGTAATCTCTTCGCTACTCAGATATTCAACGGCGAAATCCGCCGGTAGATATTCCTTGACAAAAGGAATGCCCTTATCTGCAATGATTTTCAAAATGGTTCACTAATAAGTATAACGCAGTACGCCGGCGAAATACTTAGCCAAGCGAATAACTTGCATCGTATATCCGAACTCATTATCATACCACACATAGAGTTGCATCGTATGTCCGTCCTTAGAAACTATGGTGGAAGGACTGTCAAATATAGAGGGTACCGGATCGCCGATAAAATCGGAAGAGACGGACTCCGTAGAAGAAGAATATCTGATTTGTTCGACTCTTTCGCCGGTGAGGGCAGCTCTTTTGATACATTCATCGACTTCTTCACGGCTTGTTTTTTTATCCACCGTCAGGTTCAGGATTGCCATGGAAACATCAGGGGTCGGAACCCGGATAGCATTTGCCGTGAGTTTTCCTTTGAGGTTGGGCAACACTTTGGCGGCAGCCTTTCCGGCTCCGGTGGAAGTGAGTACCATATTCAGAGGTGCAGCACGTCCCCGGCGGGGTTTTTTATGGTAGTTGTCCAAGAGATTTTGGTCGTTGGTATAAGCGTGAATCGTTTCGACGTGTCCTTTCACGATGTGAAAATTACGGTCAATAACGTCAAGCACGGGAACAATGGCATTGGTGGTACAAGAGGCAGCTGACAAAATCTTATGTTCATCCGGATTGTAATTCATATGGTTGACACCATACACAATATTGGGAATATCTCCCGAAGCCGGAGCGGTGAGTAGCACTTTGTCAATGCCTTTGGATTGGAGATGTCTTCCCAATCCCGCTTCGTCTTTATAAACTCCCGTATTATCAATCAACAAAGCGTTGTGAATACCGTATTTGGTATAATCCACCTTGTCCGGCTCTTTGGCTTCTATCAGGTGGATGATGTGACCGTTGGCATAGATGGTGTTGTCATCATAATTTTCAATGACATTCCCCCGGAAAGGACCATGAACCGAATCATGACGCATCAAAGACGAACGCTTGAAAAGCATATTTTCGTCTATTTTTCTGACGGTAAATCCTTTGGGAAGGAGTTGTTGCCCGTTGCCTTGAATGATAAGTTCTCTCAAAACCAAGCGTCCGATACGTCCAAAACCGTAGAGTACCACGTCTTTGGGCTCTCCGTTTTTCTTTTTCTTACCGATGATGTGGGCTAATTTCTTAGAAAGAAAAGCGTGCATATTGTTGTCAAAATCTCCCCTCTCCTGTGTCCACTCGTAGTTCAGACGGCCAACATCGATTCTGGAAGGCGGTAATACCAGATTTTCAAGCTCTTGTACAATGAAGAGGGTGTCTTGTATCCGGAGTTTCTTCCCGATAACGGTAGCCGCATAAGAATGGTAGTTAAGAAAAATGCTGCTACTGCGGTCGATTAATTGTCTCTTGAAAAATCGTAATTCAATATTTTTGTCATAAAACAATTTGCCGACATGATTAATCAATTTCATCCCCGCCTTCTCATCATTCGCCCACTCTTTCAGTAAATTTTCGTATTTCAATTGATGATCCATAATTCAAATATTTTTATTTCATTTTTAACTCGTTTTCATGGGCGCAAAGATAAATATAATTATAATTTATGCAAGAAATTTCCGGTTTGATTCTTTCTAAATAATGTTTGTCCATAAAGTCCGGAGTATGAGCTAGAATGTTCAAGAACAAGGCTTGTGAAGTTCTGAAAGCAAAGGAGTTGACTTATGTCAATGACTGGTTTCAGAACGAGCGTAACGCAGAAGTCGGACATTATAGACAAGCTCTATTTAACCGCAGAGAAACACAGAGTACTGCACAGAGTAACACAGAGAGAATATTTTGTGACAAGCGACAATTAACCGGCACACAATAACTTACAATTCAACATTAACAATTCGTAATTATAAAAAGAGCTTATCTCCAGGTTAAAACCTCAGTAGCCACATTTGACCCCGCGTCAAAACCTTATTCATAGCTGTCTGTAATAAGGTAATAAGGTTGAATGTCTTCGCTATCCATTTTCTACTGAGGTGAAACCTGAAAATAAGGTTTATTTTAGCAGGAGACAATTAGATTGACAAAAAAACGCTCCGTGGGAGCGAAATGTTTGTAGTCCTGCACGGATGTGCAGGGTAAAATTACGTAGTAATAACCGCAGGCGAAATATTGCAAGATTGAAACCCGGAGGTTGCTGTCCTGCGGAATGGAAATAAAAAAGCCACGAATGCACAAATGATTTTTTCCCCACAGAGTCCCGCAGAGGGGGGATTTCGCGGCTCGCCGCACCCCATTCACAATCCAGCATCCTCTTGCTTCTTTATCCTTCCGGCATTTACAAAATTATTTATCACGGATAGGTTAAAATATACTACTTTTACCAACTGAAAATCGGAAACCTGTCT
>WFZU01000124.1 GCA_015489405.1 Bacteroidales bacterium | reverse complement strand
GATTGAAAGTGTGGTGCGTTAATTTGGAACAAGACAAAGAAACAATAATCACAAAGAAAAATAAACCCGCTTTTTTCATATTTTTTTTTGCAAAGATAATAATAATCTCTTAAATCCGTGATTTTATCGAACATTATTTCCCAACGGATGTTATATATGGTTGATATATTTTGTTCACTTGAAATTACTGTATGCACAAACCCAATGAAAGGGGATATATACAGTAAAATGTGCAAGGGAAATCAAGATAAATTGATCTAAGAAAAAAAGAGGTAATTTTTAATGAAATATCACATACTGACACTGGGTTGTCAAATGAATATGTCCGATAGCGAGCGTACGCAACCCGTCATCGAACAGTTGGGTTATCAATGGACAGACCAAGAAGAAGAAGCGGATTTATTGGGAATCATTGCTTGTTCGGTACGCCAAAAGGCTATTGACAAAGTCTATTCACGCATTCACAAATGGAACAAAAGCAAAAACCACCGCCATTTAATCACCTTTATCTCCGGATGTATTCTACCGGATGACCGCAAGAAATTTTTGCGTCTTTTCGATATTGTATTTCCGATGAGCGAGCTCCAAGAGCTACCGGACATGATCCGTCAATACGGTATCAATTCACCGGCAGGGCAGATACCACCACAGGCGGTGCAAGCCGTGGGAGAAGAAGCCCGTAAACTTCACCTCAACGAGCATATTAACGATTTCTGGCAGGTAGCACCGCAGTACAATTCATCTTTTGAGGCTTTTGTCCCTATCCAAAACGGCTGTGATAAATTTTGCACGTATTGTGCGGTACCTTATACGCGTGGTCGCGAAATTTCCAGACCTTCGGAAGATATTCTCCGGGAAGTGAAATCCTTGATTGACAAAGACTACAAAAGCATCACTATATTAGGGCAGAATGTTAATTCGTACGGCTTGGACAAAAAAGGGGACGAGATTTCGTTTGCGGAACTCTTGCGCCGTATCGGAGAAATGGGGTTGCAATCCGGCAAAGAATTTTGGGTTTATTTCACCTCCCCGCACCCACGGGATATGACGGATGAGGTTTTGGAAGCAGTCGCCCGCTACCCTCATTTGGCAAAGCAGATACATATTCCGGTACAAGCCGGAGATGACCAAGTGCTCAAAAAGATGAACCGGAAATATGACATCGCCCATTATCGCAAGATTATCCACAGTATCTGGCGACTCTTGCCGGATGCTACCGTTTTTACCGATATTATCGTGGGATTCAACGGAGAGACGGAAGAGGCTTTCGAGCGTACGCGTGCAGTGCTCCGCGAATTTCATTTTGATATGGCTTATATTGCCCAATATTCTCAACGCCCGGGGGCGAAAGCCGCCGAGTGGGAAGATGAAGTGTCCGTGCAAGAGAAGAAACGCCGCTATCACATCTTGACAGAAGACCTGACCCGTATCAGCCGGGAACGATTGAAACGCTTGCAAGACAAGACGCTTCGCGTAATGGTAAGAGGAATGGAACGAAAGGGAGATTACCTCTCGGGCTTGACCGAAGGGAAAATTAATGTCCGTATATTCAGCAATGACGAAAGCCTTACCGGCAAAATGATAGATGTCAAAATTACCGAAACGGGAGATTTCTCTGTCGCCGGAGTTATCGTTTAATAATCTGAGTTATGAAAAAACCGAAAATTGCATTCAAAACCCTCGGCTGCCGTCTCAATCAATATGAAACGGATGCACTCGTGAGCAGCTTTGTCAATGCCGGATACGAATTGGTGGATTATGACGGAGATGCCGATGCCTATGTGATCAACACGTGTACGATTACCAACTCCGGAGACAAAAAGTCACGCCAAGAACTGCACCGCACCCTGCGCAAACACCCGGATGCAGTAATTGTTGCTACCGGATGTATGGCTACTCACTACCAAAAACAGTTGAAAGAAAGCAATAACTACACCTATGTGGTGGACAACGACCACAAAACCGGTATTTTTGACCTGTTGGAAGGTCATTTTGCGGGAGAAGTTATGGAAGTGGAAAAATTGGATACAGACCGCTTTTCCTACACTGCTGCCAACCACGGTTTCCATACACGCAGTATGATAAAAATCCAAGACGGCTGCGACAATTTTTGTTCCTACTGCATCGTGCCTTTTGTAAGAGGACGGGCTGTCAGCCGGAAACCGCAAGACATCCTCGGAAATATCCGGCAAGTATTGGATTTCGGGTATAAAGAAATTGTCATCACCGGAGTTAATATCGGGCGATATCAATATGAAAATACCAATTTTGAAGATTTGATAGAACAAATATTGGAAATCGAAGGGGATTTTCGCATACGTATTTCCTCTATTGAGCCCGAAGGATACGGAGAACGCCTTTTTCAGATGTTCCGGCACCCGAAATTGATGCCTCATATTCACATGTGTCTCCAAAGTGGTTCCGACAGAATATTAAAGGCGATGAACCGGAACTACAACCGTAGTAAATTTACGGAAATGGTTCATAAACTGCGTGAGATCGTTCCCGGCATCAACCTGACCACCGACATTATAGTAGGCTTCCCTTCCGAAGATGAGGAGGCTTTTAATGAAAGCCTGACAGCCGCGAGAGACTTAGCTTTTTCTCATATCCACACATTTAAATATTCCAATCGCAGCGGCACCCGTGCCTCCAAAATGAAAGAACAAGTACATGGCACGGAAATGAACCGGAGAAGTGAAGAAATACGAAAAGTATCCGAACATAACAAAAGGCACTATCGCACTTCTTTCATCGGAAAAACAGAAAGAATCTTGGTAGAAAAAATTGAAAACGGATACGCCTCCGGCTATGGAGAACACTACTTCCCCATACGGTTTCCTGCTACGGATAAAACCCGGGTTAACGAGTTCTACGAGGTACGTATTGCGGATTTGGAGGTGGGGGATGACCCTGTGGCAATAGCCCACTTATCCCGGACTGACGAAAAGCACTAACTATAGTCTGTCTATAATGTCCAATAACTGCGTTACGCTCATACCCAAAACAGTCATTGACAGAAGTCAACTCCTTGGTTTTGGGTATTTCGCAAGCCTTGTTCTTGAACATTATAGCTCAGACTCCGGACTTTATGCACAAGTACTAATTAGAGCTTATCTATAATGTCCGACTTCTGCGTTACGCTCATTCTGAAACCGGTCGTTTCGGCAAGCTCAACGCATTGCATTGACGTAAGTCAACTCCTTTGCTTTCAGAACTTCACAAGCCTTGAATTCGAACATTCCAGCTCAAGCTCTTGACTTTATAGAAAGACTCTAACCATGAGCCCGGCAAATAGCAACAAAGCTTAATGATGGTGATGACCGGCTCCGTGTACGTGTCCGTGTTCCAATTCTTCTTGAGTAGCATCACGCACACTAACAATCTTTCCGGTAAAATAAAGGGCTTGTCCCGCCATCGGATGATTGAAATCCATCGTAACACTATCTTCCCCGACCTTATCAACTCTTCCTGCAAAACGGTTTCCCTGATTGTCCTGCATCGTAATCACATTATTGACCGTCAGCAAACCTTCTTCGATTTTTCCATCCACTTCAAAGGTCTTTTTGGGCAAGTCAATAATATTCTCGGGAATTACTTTTCCGTAAGCCTCTTCCACTTCCAATTTAAATTGAAAATCATCTCCTACGGATTTGCCTTCCAGATTTTTTTCAAAGGCAGGCAACATCATTCCCTGTCCGAAAATAAATTCTAATGGCTTATCTTCGGGAACGGTTTCTATGAGGATTCCGTCATGACTGTCTTTCTTTAAGGTATAGCTGATACCGACTACTTTATTTGCTTCAACTTTCATATTAAGATATTATTAATGAGGCTGCAAAACTAACTAAAATACCAGGCGGGCGACAATTATTTTTTTTTATCTTATCATCACTCCGCAAGAGTGAAACATGTAATTTCTATCCCGTAGAAAGGACTAAGTACCATGCAACCAACAAATATCGTAAAAACATATAACATCCTAATATGCTATATGTTACAATTAACATTTTACCATTAATAACCTTTTCATTCCAGCATCAAAACAGATTAAAAACGGAACTTTAGAAAAAATAGAAATAAAAATTTTCGGCTTTACACCGGAAATTAACAAAAAATTGTGAATAGATTTCCACCGGAGGTGTACAAATCCGGAAAAATTATTTTTTTCTTTGCATTATGGAAAGGGCTGTTGCCACAACGGAGAAAGGATGCTACGGTTTCCCGAAAGAGTCTGCCGCATCGTACGAAGCATCCCGGTATGGGATAAATTTCCGTAAGCACACTGAAAAAGGGAGCGTCCTCTACGAAAAAAAACTATTTTTGCGCCATGATAATTGAAGTAAAAGGACTTTACAAAAGCTACCAAAAGATACAAGTTCTGCGGGGAGTTGACCTGAGCGTCAAAGAAGCGGAAATCGTATCTATCACCGGCGCATCGGGTTCCGGAAAGTCAACCTTACTTCATATCATCGGAGCATTGGAGACACCCGACAGCGGGGATGTTTTTCTGAATCAAAAAAAAATCTTTTCGCTCCCATCGCAAGAAATTGCCAAAGTCCGTAACCAAGATATCGGATTTGTCTTCCAGTTTCACCATCTGTTTCCCGAATTTTCAGCCATTGAAAATGTGTGTATTCCGGGATATATTGCCAAACGTCCGCCGAAAGAGGTGAAGCAGCGGGCGGAGGCATTGTTGGATTTCCTCGGGCTCTCCGGACGCCAAGATCATAAACCATCCGAAATGTCCGGCGGCGAACAACAACGTGTGGCTATCGCTAGAGCCTTAATCAATGACCCTGCCGTTATACTGGCGGATGAACCCTCCGGAAACCTGGACGATGAAGCGACATTGGAAATACACCGGCTTTTTTTCCGGTTGAGAGACGAGTTTGGTCAGACTTTTGTGGTAGTAACCCACGATCGCAATCTGGCGGACATGGCGGACCGCAAATTTATCCTAAAAGAAGGACATCTAATCTAAATGCTTAAAAGAAACGCACAAATGAAAAGAACATTGTTAATACTATTCTGGATAGCGACAACAAGCTTGTATGGAAGTGAGGCGGGTATTCTCTCCCCCTCTTCCTATTTTGCAAAATATGCTCCTTCAAGTTCAGGACAAAAAGATTCTTACAAACAACATATCCGCAAAGCCGATCGCCTCTTCGCATCCCGGCAATATCTTTCTGCGCTCGCAGAGTATAAAAAGGCACTGGAAATAAAACCTCATGACCGCTATGCCGAAAAACGCATCTCGGAAATATACAAAAAAACAGGGAAGAAGCAACTTTCTGCCCGTACCTACAACGAAAAAATTGCTATGGCAGACCGGTATTTCAAGCAAGGGAAATATGCACAGGCCGAATCTTGGTATAGGGTAGCGAGTGCGCTAAATCCGGCGGCACAATACCCCAAAGACCGGATAAAAGAGATACAAAATAAAAAGGAAAAGCGCAAAGCTTACCGGCAAAAAGCCCATGCCAAAGCCGGAAGAAAGGACAAAAACACACTTAAACTCTCTCCGCCCCGCCCCGAAGCTATAAGCAAAAAAGCGGATAAGAAACTCAACGGGAAGGATGAAGAATCCGGCTATCAAGATGCTATCCGGAAGGGAATTATATTAATAGATCATGCCGACTATTACAAAGCCAAAAGAAGTTTTGAACGGGCACTTCAATTCAAGGCAGACGACCCGGTAGCCAAGAGCAAAATCGAGGCAATCGATGACAGCCTGTCAATCATCGCTCAAAGAAGGAAAAGTTATGCCCGGCTAATCCAACAAGGCGACCGGCATTTCGCACAAAAAAAATATGCACTTGCCCGGAAAGATTTCAGTCAAGCGGCAAGAATACTAAACAAACCCTATCCGCATAAAAAGCTTTATGAGATCAATCATATTATGCGAAAGCAAGTTACGAAGGGGAAAGACGACTACTCCAAACTGGTCAGCGAAGGCGATAAACTCTATGCAGGAATGCTCTATCTGCAAGCCATTGATATGTACCAAAAAGCCGGCAAGTTGGACCCTTCTGCGGATTATCCCCCTGCTATGATACGCAAAATCAAAGACTTATTAGCCTACAAAGGTCTCCGTACTATCGTGCAATCCACAACACGCATTCCCAAGCACAAAAAGAAAATATTTCAGTTTAAGCCTATTGATCTTGCACATCGCGAACGGAATTTTATCTATATGAGACTCCGCAACCTCTCCGGTAAAGAAGTAAAAGTATATTTTACCTACGGAAAAGGAGGAAACGACATGGGAGGATACGATTTCCGGATGAAAGCCAAAGAAGAGAAAAAAGTTATTATTCCCGTAGGGAAAAAAGACAAATGGTTTTCGGAAGACAATGATTATCTGTCTATCTACTCCTACAGCGGGAATTTGTCCATAGAGGAATTGAAGATTCTGAGGAACGATGAAAGCAAATAGTCCGTATCGAAATTATTTCCGGATTTCCCCCCTACGGGGAAAATTTCCGGTATTTCTACTACTTCTCCTCCTTTTCAGCAACGGCAAAAGTCAAACCGCGAAAGCCCATTTTATTAACCCTAAGGAAATTATTTCCGGAGATGAGCAGATGGATGCATATCTGCCTATGTTAGCCTCTAAAAAGGTAGCTATCCTGGCAAACCATACCTCCGTGATAAAAGGGAAGCATCTACTGGATACATTGCTAGCAAGAGGTGTAAAAATACAACGTATTTTTAGTCCCGAACACGGTTTCAGAGGACAAGCCGGAGCGGGAGAACAAGTTGCAAACGGACGGGATGCAAAGACCGGAATAGAAATCATCTCTCTCTACGGCAAACACCGGAAGCCCACACCGGAAGATCTGCAAGACATTGATATCGTAGTCTATGATATACAGGATGTAGGAATAAGATTTTACACCTATATCTCTACTATGGGATGGATGATGAGAGCTTGTGCGCAAGCGCATATCCCGTTCTTACTGTTAGACCGTCCCAATCCTCACGGACATTATGTGGATGGTCCCGTATTAGATACTGCATTCCGGTCTTTCGTCGGGATGTATCCCATTCCCGTAGTATATGGATTGACGGCGGGAGAACTTGCACGGATGATTGTGGGAGAAAAGTGGATACCGGGAATAGACGCTTGTGATTTGCACATTATCCCCGTCAAAAACTATTCCCACAGAAAGATATGCCCCATAGACATCCCCCCCTCTCCCAACCTGCCCAACATGAAAGCTATCGAACTATACCCTTCCTTGTGTTTTTTTGAAGGTACACCCGTCAGCGTAGGCAGGGGCACCCCGCAACCTTTTCAAGTTTACGGCGCTCCCTCAATGCGAAAAGGGAATATCACATTCCGTCCCAAATCCCTCCGGGGAGTTGCCCTGCATCCCAAATATGAGGGACAATTATGCACCGGCTACTCCTTGACTGATAGCGCTGACAACCAAATTCTTAAAGGAAAAATAAATCTCCACTGGTTGATACAAGCATACCGTGAAATGGGAAAGCCCGGAATTTTTTTCAGCGATTTTTTTGATTTACTTGCAGGGACAGACAAACTGAAAAAGCAAATCATAGCAGGAGAGAGCGAACAAAAAATCAGAACCCGGTGGAGAGCGGAGATTGAAATATTTAAACAAAGACGAAAAAAATATTTACTCTATGATGATTTTGAGTAAATTTGCAGCCTTGAAAAAAAATATATCTTTGAATGCTTAAATATTTCAGGGACACGAATAATATTGAGTCTAAAACTTTATTTGAGTTTATATATTCTTGGCGTAAACCCATAATTATTTTGGTCATATCTTCCATGGTCATTGCTGCCGTTACGGGCTTGTTGATGACACCGAAGTATAAATCCACGGTCATTATGTTTCCGGTTGCCTCTAACTCTGTCTCCAAAACACTCCTGGACAAAAATGCCCTCGCCAAGCATGACATCATGCAATTCGGAGAAGAGGAGCAAGCGGAGCAGATGCTGCAAATACTTCATTCCAGTCGCATCCGGGACCGCATCATAAAGAAATATGATCTTGCCAAACACTATGATATTAAACCGGGAAAACATGCCAAAACGCGCCTTATCGATGCCTATCACAACAACGTAAGTTTTCGCCGTACAAAATATATGGCAGTAAGAATAGATGTGCTTGACAAAGATCCGGTGATGGCAGCAAACATTGCCAACGATATTGCCAGCCTCTTGGACAGTACCAAAAATTCGATGCAACACGAACGTTCGAGGAAAGCATTTGAAATTGTAAAAAAGGCTTATTTTGAAAGGAAAGCCTTTGTCAAAGCTATCGGCGATTCACTGACGGTTTTGAGGAAATTAGGTGTCCATGACTATAAATCCCAGACGGAAATGATCAATCGCCAGCTTGCCGTTGAGATTGCCAAGGGAAATAAAGCCGGAATAAAGGCTTTGGAAGACAAACTGAGTGTGTTGGCGAAATACGGTTCGGCGTACGAATCGCTTAGCGCAGCGATAGAATTTGAAGAAGAACAATTGAGCTCGCTAAAAGCAAAATATGAGGAGGCAAAGATCGATGCGGAGCAAAATCTGCCCCAGAAATTTATCGTGGACAAAGCCTATCCTGCTGACTCCAAGGCGTATCCCATTGTTTGGCTGATGGTTGTCGTTACCGGATTGGTTACCTTCTTTTTGGTGGTTTTGTTAGCTGCCATTCTCGACAGTATTTCGGAATATAATAAAAAAAAAGTGAAGAGCAAAAAATAGATATTGAATGGATAGAATTTGTCTGGGACAGAATAGCCGGATGGTTTACGACGAAAAAAGAAAGTAAGCTTAAACCTGTCAGGGGAGAAAACCGGACAAAAGGATATCTTAATTTAAACATAACAATAGATATGAATAGTCAGTATTACAATATCAACCTTCTGGAAGTATTTATCAAGTGGAAAAAGCATCTTCTGATTATCCTCTTGGTGGCATTGGTTGCTTCCGTGATTTTTTCCGGTCCGCATTTTATTACACCCAAATACAAATCATTTGCAGTCGTATATCCCTCTAATATTGCCCCCTATTCGGACGAGTCCGAAAGCGAACAGATATTGGAGATTTTCCATTCAAACGATATTCGCGACAGCGTAATCGCCTCATTGGCATTAGACAAACACTACCGCATCAGTCCCCAAGACGAACATTACTACACCTATTTGTACGGCACGTATGCCGACAACATAAAAATCAAGAAAACGCCCAACGACGCCGTCAAAATCATTGCCTTGGACAGGTCTCCGGATACCGCCAAGCTAATCGTAAACAAGATTATAGACTTCTTCAACAAAAAGGTGGAAGCTATGCACCGGAAAAAATTTAAAGAGGTGTTTTCGCTGTATCAAAAGCAGATGAAGAAGAAACTCCTGCTATTGGATTCCCTCAAAAACCGCTTTCAGAAAGTCAGCAAAGAATATGAACTCTTAGACTATGAGGCTCAATCCCGGGAGTTGGCGAGGGGGCTTTTGGGTACCGGACAAGGAAGAGTGGATACCAAAGAAGCCCTGCGGATGAAAAAGAGCATGGAAGAGAAAGGCGGGGAGATGTTGCTGCTGAAAAATTTAATTGAAAATGAAACCGTAGCCTATGAAGCATTGCGCGAAGAATACGATAAAGCAGATATAAACTACAACAGAAAATTTACACATCTTTCCATATTGAGCCATCCCTACAAGGCAGACAAAAAATCTTATCCGGTTCGCTGGCTGATTGTCGCATTGAGTTTAGTGGGAAGTTTTTTCTTTGCCTTGGTGGTTATTTTGATTATAGAGAATTACCGCCGGATGAAAAATTACTAAATTTATTACGGTTTGATTGAACGCTACAAATTAATTTGGGTATATCTCATTAGCTTTCTTTTTATAGGCTTGAATATCTTTCTCGTGTATAAAGATATTTATTTCGGATATGCCTTGCCATTTGTAATTTTCATCGCCCTGCTCTATTTTATCTCCATTGAAAAAGTGGTGATGTTGACCGTATTGTTCACCCCGCTTTCCATCGTCATCGGGGAGGAATATTTGGGTGCCAGTTTTTCTTTACCTACCGAGCCTTTGCTGGCAGGCTTGATGTTCATATTTCTGCTGAGCATCATTTATTCCCGGAAATATGACTTTCGCGTACTCAAACATCCCGTGAGTATCGTTATTATTTTGCAGCTTTTTTGGATGTTTATCACTACCATTACCAGTGAACTCCCGGTCGTCTCTATCAAATATTTGATAGCCCGTTTGTGGTTTGTCATTCCGATGTATTTTCTGGCGGTGGTTATTTTCAAAGACATACGTAATATCAAACGTTTCATGTGGCTCTATATCATTTCTTTTGTGATAGTGATTATCTATACCTTGATCAAGCATGCCCAAATCGGGTTTCAACAACACCAAGGGAACATTGTCATGCAACCCTTTTACAATGACCATACGGCGTACGGAGCGATGTTGGCTTTTTTCATTCCGGTTTTAGCCTACTTCTCCTTCGGAAAAAATACAAGTGGGAAATATCGATTGATGTCCCTTTTTACACTGATTTTATTTATTATCGCCGTCATCTTTTCATACAGTAGAGCGGCATGGCTGGGATTGGTTGCCGGACTGTCCGTGTATATCGCCGTCAGACTCCGCATTAAATTCACCTGGATAATGGCAGTCATCAGCATCCTTGTCGGGCTTTTCTTTTCTTTTCAAAATGAAATCTTAGACACGTTGGAAAGAAACAAACAGGATTCTTCTTCCAATTTTATGGACCACATCTATTCGATGACCAATATCTCTACCGATGCCTCCAATCTGGAACGCATCAACCGCTGGCATTCCGCCATACGTCTTTTTGAAGAAAAACCGGTATTCGGGTGGGGTCCCGGCACCTACCAATTTGTCTATGCGCCCTATCAATTGTCCTATGAGAAAACCATCATAAGTACCAATGCCGGAGATATGGGCAATGCGCATTCCGAATATTTGGGACCCTTGGCGGAAGAAGGAGCCCCGGGAATGTTGTGGGTATTGCTACTGGTAATCGTAGTTATCACCAAAGCCATCCGTATTTATATACGTAATAAAGATAACGAATACGGAAAACTCAGCTTAACCATACTGATCAGCTTAATTACCTATTTCGTGCATGGGGTAATGAATAATTTTCTGGATACCGACAAAGCCTCCGTTCCCTTTTGGGCTTTTATTGCGATGATTGTGGCGCTGGATATTTTGCAGCAGGAAAACACCGGAAAAGCAGCGCAAGCGAAAAAGGACGAACTCCCATAACCTCACAGTTTCTCCATAATCTCGACAAACCTTTTTGCAAGCACCTTGTAATCATGATGTTGTAATACGTATTCCCTGCCGTTTTCGCCCATACGCTCAAGTTCATCTTGCGGCAGTTGCCGGAGTTTTTTCACGGCATCCGCAATGGCTTTGGGATTTTCGGGTTCGATATCTATTCCGCAACGGGCTTCTTTTACGATATTGTTGCCGGCATCAATAGCCTGAATCACAGGCTTCCCCGCCATCATATAATCAATCAATTTATTGGGAGAAATTCCAAAACGAAAGAGTGCTTGACGCTGCAAACCGATATACAGGAAATCAAACATCTCCAACAATGCCGGGATCTCTCGTTTCGGGATGCTTTCCAGCATAAATACATTATTTAGTTTATTTGCTGAAATAAGTTGCTGCAGTCGCTCCTTTTCCGGGCCCTTTCCGACCATAACGATAGCAATATCGTCCATATATGAAGCAGAGAGCACCAGAGAGTCCAAAGCATTGGCAAGTCCCAAGGTTCCGGTATAAGCAAGCGTTTTCTCATATGTTGTCTTAATCTCTTCGATAGTACGGCGGGTATTGCCGTTCAGCGGGACGCTATCTGTCCATTCTTCGAGGTGTATCCCATTGGGGATATAATACCATTTTTCCAAATTTAAACCATGGGCTTCCATGTGTTCCCGGGTATTGGGCAACATGGAGACAACAGCATCCGCCTTGCGATACGCAAAACTCTCCGCATGTTGCATAGCAACGATAAACGGATGATGTTTGGACATGCCGCCCAATTCCATAGGAGAGAGAGGCCAAAGGTCATGCACCTCATAAATATATTTTGCACCGGAGAGTTTCGCCATTTTACGGGCTACATAATTATCACTGGGATACGTGGAAGAGGCGATAACCACATCGGGCTGAAAGGTTTTTACGAAGTAACTCACCTTATAAAGCGTCTTCCGGATGAAAGCCAACATATTCCGGATGCGACCGATGCCATTTCCTTCGTATGTTGGGGTGTTAATCCAGATATAGCGTATCCCGTCCAGCATCTCTATTTTCATATCCCCTTTCACTTCCGGATTTATTTTCCGGATATGGGAATAGTTTGCCGCCAAGATAGTAACTTCATGCCCCATCTTCACCCATTCCCGGGCAAGATAATACGGGCGAAATTCCATCCCCATTTCCGGAGAACCGGCATAATGATTAATCAGAAAAATATTCATCGTATCATAGATTTGACAGCTTACTTTTTTGCGGGTTTACATTAATGTCTCAACAATTTTTTTAGCGGCATTCCCATTACCGTACAGATCGACAGTATAATCCCGGTTGAAACGATGATTGTGATATGTATTGACAATCTTATCTTTGTCTGCTCCCACGAGCACGTTGAAATTATGTTCTACCAATTCTACCCACTCCGTCTCGTCTCTCAGCGTCATGCAGGGCTTGGCGAAAAAGAAAGCCTCTTTCTGCATTCCTCCGCTATCCGTCATGACCATAACACTATGTTGTAAGAGATAAAGGATTTCGAAATAGCCCACGGGCTCAATAATCTTAATTTTGTCCGTATTGATTTTTAACTTTTGAACGATTTTGGCGGTACGCGGGTGCAAAGGCAATACCACCGGCATCGTTTCCGCAATGATATTAAAGGCTTCAAAGATAGCCCGTAGCCGGAGTGTATTATCGGTATTCTCTGCCCGGTGAAGCGTTGCTAAAATATATTTTCCGGGCAATTCAAGATTAGGTTTCCGTGCTTTGGACGCATAATAGAGAGCCGCATCCTGCATAATGTCTCCCGACCTGACAATCTGAACATCAAAACTCTCAAAAGCCTCCTTATGAAGATTCCGGACTGCCGTACCGGTCGGACAAAACAAAATATCCGAGATTCTATCCGTCAATATCCGGTTTATTTCTTCGGGCATATCCATATTATAGGAACGCAAGCCCGCCTCTACGTGAGCTACTTTGATATGCAATTTTTTCGCTGCCAAGGCGCCTGCCAAAGTGGAGTTGGTATCTCCATAGACCAATACCCTATCCGGTTTTCCGGCAAGCAGCACCTCCTCTATCTTCTCGAGCATTTGTCCCGTCATAGCCCCGTGACTCAATCCGTTGATATGGAGATTGTAATGAGGCTCGGGAATCTCCATCTGCCGGAAAAAGATACCGGACATATTCGGGTCATAATGTTGTCCCGTATGCACAATCACCTCCTCTATGTCCGGATGCTTGGCAAACTCCCGGCTCAATGCAGCAGCCTTGATGAATTGGGGTCTTGCGCCTACTATTGTGATAATCTTCATATCTACTTCCCTAAAACGTTACGATAAACCTCTAATAATTTTTTCTCTTCTATCGTCCAATTATATTTCTCTCTGACGACTCGCTTTCCATTTTCTCCCATCCGTTTGGCTTCGTCAGGATGTTCAAGGATAAACTTCACCGCCGAAGCTATTTCCTCCGGATTCAAAGGGTCAACACAAATACCACACTGATTGGTATTAATAATTGACTCCCACAGTGGAAAGTTTGAAGCAACTACCGGCAATCCGGCAATCATATACTCAAACATTTTTACCGGCAAAGAATTCAGATAATTGCTTACCGGATGCAGAGCTACCATACCGACCTTCGACCTTGCAAAGATAGCAGATATTTCATTCCGGTTGAGAAAACCCAGAAAATTTACTTTCTGCCAAGTATTCAGAGAGACAATCTCTTCTTGAAATTCTTTTTCGGAAAATACTCCTGCCAGATTAAGCCTTATCCTCTCAATATAAGCCAAGGACTCCACCAGTTCTTTAATTCCTCTAATCTTACTCAATCCGCCGGCATAACATATCTCATCTTCTTTTTCATCCCAATCCACTTCAATATCCAACTCCTTTATTATGGGGAAGTTATTAATATCTACAACATTGGGGTTTATTTTCAAAAAGCGTTCCCGGATAAAAGGGGTGGCGGTACAAATGAAATTAAATTTTTTTGCCGCTTTATTTTCTTGCCATTCCACCAGCTTGGACAATACGGGTCTAAACCATTTGGGCAGATAGGGCTTTGACTCTATCTGTCTCGGCAAATCCTCATGCGTGTCATAGATTACTTTTTTCCCTCGCTTTAAAAGACGCAAGCCTGTCTTCGCTAATTCGGGATCATGAAAATGATACAATTCACAATCTAATTCTATGGCTTTTTTCAGAGCTTTCTTCGTATCTATTCTTACCCTGTTAATCCTGGATGATTGCCTACGTCCGATATCATGAATATGAATAGCATCCCTTATTTCATCTCCTTCTCCATCGGCAACGATAAGATGTACCTCATATCTCTTCGACAGGCTTTTACATTCCTTATGAAAAATTCTCACATCATAGCGAGGGTGGATAGTGGTGATATGACAAATCTTTTTCATACTTCTCCGGTTTCCGAATTTCTTAAAAATAATAATATCAACAGAACAAAAACAAATATTCCGTGGGTCAGCAAGCTGACAAAAAACGAGCTACTCAATAAAGTGAAAACTACAATCAAAAAAATTCCGGCATAATGGGATGAAATTTTCATTTCGGAAAAAAATTTGAGTAAAACTACGACGCCGAGAATGTTCATCAAAACGCCCAAATAACCGAAATTCATAAATCCCGTCGAAAGAAATCCGGAGTTCACATCCGCATCAGGACTGTAGAAATATTTCTCTCCTATCAATTGGGGAGGAGGAAGATGGAACGGATAGTCTATAAACGATTTAAGAATGCTGTTAGAAAGAAACACATAATTGCCATCAAAAAAATGATAATAGTCATTGGTTATCAGAGCAGGCAAAAAGAATACCCTACGCACAACAATAGATTCCAAGAGGATATTACCCGTGGTAAGACTGATAAAAACAGTAGCGAAAATTGCGAATATGACCAAAACAGAAATATATTTTGCCTGCATTTCATATGTTCTTATTAAGAATACAGGAAGAATAAGCAAGGAAAAGAAAATCGATTTGTGTCCGGATAAACCGAACAAATACAACAAAGAAACGGTAGAAAACAGTATCACCCCCACCTTTTTTTTTATTACTCCGTAAACAATGCCAATGGGAAATACGATTTTGACCAAAGGAGAAAAAAGGTATGCCGTCAACATATTGGTTTTTGAAGAGAAAATGGCTCTAACTCCATAAATGTTTTTCAACAGGAAAACTTCCGGATGAATTTGAAGTCCGTAAATAACAAAAAAGGGTAAAAGCATACCTACCGATATACCGGTGAGAAACAAATATTCAGACCTTTCGGTGAATCTTATGTCAGGGATTATTTTTTTTACGCTGAATAATGTACTGAGATAAAACAGCAGGTGGAACAACAAAACAAAGAAAACAATAATAGCGGGGGTATCCGGCTGATACTCAAAAAGTATAATCGAAGGAATCGTCAAAAATATCACAAACAAAGTATTGATAAAATAATTGAATCCTTTCAAATGATGGTTTATTATCAACGCAAAAACAAAGAAAAATTTCCCGAGCATAAAATCAATGAAAGAGAAACGGAAACCGAACCCCATACTACGAAAAGAAGGAGCCACAAAGCGATAAAATTCTATTTCCAAAACGAGGAACAGTATCGTCAGAAAGAGAATATCCGTTTTTTTATTTTTCAAAGAGATACGCCTGTTGAAAACTTCCATTAGTTTAAAGATTTATCATATTTGTTAGTATGAGAAAGAATAATGTAAAGGTATGCAATATAAGCACCCCCGCCCAATATTGCATAACTCAAAAGATAGGTCTTTATATTATCCAACGATATAAAAAACAGGGGCAAAACAACCATAAAACGCCCGATTTTCCACATCGCATTTACCTTGAACTCTTGCAAGCTTATAAGCACTTGACTCAAAGGAGATACCAGAAATGCTACTGCATAAAAAAGAACAAGGTATTTGGCATATGTCCCGGAAACAATCCAGATTTTGCCAAAGACAAAACTAAACAAAGGTTCTGCAAAAAACAAAATAAGCAAGACGAAAGGAACGGTCATACCAAGGAGCAAATATAAAATGTGGTAAACCTCTTTGCCTATTTTCTGCCGCTTGTTTATCATCTCCGTAAGGCGTTGAAGCAGTACCTGACCGATGGAATAGGAGATAAATGCCGATGGAATCGCAAGTATTCGCTGAGTCAATTCCATAAATCCAAGTTCACGAATATCAAACCTTGAAAGTACCAAAAAACTTAATGCGGCAAAAAATCCCGCGTTCAGTAATTCCGGAACAATATTGTACTTCGGTAAATCCGAATACTCTTTTGCCAAAGATTTTAAGAAACGGTAATTGAAAAATCTTTTCTCAAACTTAAAGCCTCTAAAACTTTGATAATAGGCAGCGACAAAATAAGCAAAATTCCCGAGAATATCCCCTACAAACAAGCCAAACAGCTTGGTTCCTCCCGTGAGTCCCATCCCTATCTGAACGCTCCCCTCCACACTTCTGCGGATCACTTTGTTTTTCGCCGAGGCAACAAATTTTTTATCCCTTATTAAAAGATAATTGAATGTATTAAACAAAGAGAAAAAGAGGGTACTGAAAGGAAGCAAATACAAGATGAAAGAGTACTCCGGCTGTATGCCGAGAAGCACTATCAATGGATGCTTGAAAAGAACAACTACAAGTATAGAGACCAGCGTAAAAAAGAAAGAAAAAACAATGGAAAGCACCAATAACCCAAGGGCTTTAACCCGGTTTTTGGGCAATACAACTCCCATATCATATTTCATTGCGTAAATCACGAACAGAATACCTAATATCTTCAAATAAAGGTCAAAAGCTCCAAAGTCTTCCGGTTCGAATATCCGTTTCAACACGGGTTGTAAAAGTACCGGAATAAGCTGTGCCAATACGGTACCGCTAACCAAAACACTTACATCCCTAAAAAGAGATCCTTTTTGCAGTAGATTACCCATTTGCACCTCCTTTTGACAATCGATAATAATAAAAAATGAGCAAAATATAGATAACGGACATTATGCCGGAAAACCAATAAATAAAATTCATAAAGCCGGACGTCAGTAACAGGGTTCCCACACTAACGGATATAGCCAAAACATTGACGAGCAACTCCATCTTCTGTTTCTCAAAAACAATCAACATAATGCTCATCGGAGAACTGATAAACTTAGTGAAGAAATACGGAACTAAAATCCGGGCATAGTCTCCGGCAACCGCCCAATTTTCACCCAGGAAAAAGATAAATACAAATTTGATGACAAAAAAGAGAAACAAGAAAGAAGGGAAGCCAACGAACAACATTTTTTTGAACATACTCCGAAAAGTCTTCGTGGCATTGCCGTATTGCTGTTTTTCTTGACTCGCTTCGCGCATAAAAACTTGTGCTGCGGAGTTGCCTATCAATCCTACGGGCAAACCCAACACCCGTTGCACCATAAAATAAAAACCCAAGGTAGCTGTACTGTACAACGGAACAATGATAAGGTTAACCAAATGGACAGAAAGCGCATTGGCAAGTATTGCCCACATCGAAAACTTCGGAAAATTGCGATATCTTCCCGCCATTTTCTTCATTTGCGAAAAGGTAATTTTCCCCATTAAGACTTTGTCTTTGACAATATTACGCAACAGGCGGACATTGGACACCATAGCGGAAATAATATTCCCGCTGATCAATCCCGTAGCACCGGCTCGCAGCAATCCCACGGAAATTTGAATAAATGCCGACGCCACCGATTTGTATATCGTAGCTTTGGCAATATCTTTGTAGGCTTTGAGACGATTATTGAAATAGGTCAACACATTGAAAAGTCCCAAGAAAAAAATGGAGACCGGAACGAAATACAGCCAGGGACCTATCGCACGGTTGCCCAATAAACCGGTAATGTAGGAATGGAAAAATACGACCAACAAGAAACTTAACAAAGTGAAGCCCGTAACAATCGTCAGACTGAGCGCAGCAATATTGACCGCATCCTCATCTTCTTCGGGCAACAATATCGCCATTTCATATCTCCCGGTAGCGATGACCGCAACTATCGACGCAAGACTGACATAGACAGAAAGCAGTCCAAAATCCGCTTCGGTGTATATCCGGCTCAAAATAGGCGTAATCGCAACCGGTATCGCTTGCGCTATGACCGTCCCGCTCATCAATGTCAAGATGTGCTTGGTCGATTCGGAACGGGTGAAATATTGGACAATTTTGTCTTTCATCTATACATTAATCTCCGGTTTATAATATCCGCTTGTTCGGGCTTATCAGAGAAACGGAAGAGCCTGTTTCTTGATTTGCCAAGACCAACAGGGGATAAAAAAATAATACAAAGAGCACTCCCGCTTCCCGGTTTAACATAGATTCGGTGAAGAAATTTATGCCTACAATAAGCATAAAACCAAAAAGGAACAAATCCCGTGTACGAAATGCAAGATAAACGGGAAAGAGCATCAAAAACATAAACCACAAAAATCCAAAAATCCCCAATTTGATAAATACGGACAAATATTGATTGTGGGCATTCATCGGGATGCTTCCCAATTTTTCATATCCGTTCTGAACATTCTGCTTCGACAGTTCATCTTTGCTATCACCGGTTCCCACGCCCGTCCAGAAATTCTTTTTGATAAGGTCGAGGGAGGAAGTCCACAGGAGTACCCGTGCAGAGGTACTCGAAATCGTGTTTAAATCCATCTGCTTTATATCCAAGTTAGGAGCGCTTATTTGGCGAAACCTTTCATTCTTTGTGAACAATACCAAGGCTATGAATGCCACTAATAGCAATGATTTCAGCCACTTTTGCGGAATAAACAGGCGATCCGAATATAACATCACCACACCCAATATTACTCCTACAATAATATTCGTACGGGAAGATAAAAAATACAGAAAAACCAAAGAAACTAACATCACACCTCCCCATAACCCCTTATTTTTCAAGATATTATTTTGCAAAAAAACAAAAATAATAAGGATACTAAAATTGATATACATCCCCAAATAGGACGGATGAAGAAAGACGGAAAGCCGTTCATAATAAAAGACGATGCTTTCGCTGCCTTGCAGAAAGCGGTATAATGCCGACAATTCACTGATTAGCATACCGGCAAGAGTACTGTAAACGAATGCCATAAGTAACGGACGAAAATATTTCCGTATGCTTTCCCATTCAAGCATTACGACAAGGGGCAGGAGAAGAAAGCTTAATTTCACCTCCATATCAAACCACGCAGCCTCACGGTTGGAAGAATACAGTACACCTGCGAGATGTAATCCATAAAGCAGTATAAAGCCTCCGGCTAAGAAAGAGAAATGTGCCTTCTTACGCTTTACTAACAGATCAAAAAGGGCTACCAACACGAGAACCGCAATAACCCAAGAGATGGCTTTTACCGCAAAAGGGAGAAAACAGACAAAGAGCAAAATAAGGAACATAAAAAAACCTTCCTCCGAAAATTGTTTTTTTCTTTTGACTATGTCCGTAAAGGATCTCATTATACGTCCTTTTTCAGTGCAACAACGGAAATCGCTATAATAATCCCCAACAAAGTGATTTTCAAGAAGCCCAACAATGTACCTTTATGCCGCTCAAAAGGGAAATAGCCCGTAGCGACAATTTTTATAGGAGTGAGCTCCTGTAATTGTTGCTCCAAATCCATCTTACGAACCCGCAAACTCGTTTGAGTACCATTGAGGATTACTGTCCGGGGAGCAGAGCTGTTCAGCAAAGCAAGCTCTTTTTTGTGATTCTCGCGGATGCCTTCCTCATATATCTCAATCAACGATTGCAAATCTTTGGTGCGGTTTTCCATCTTCTCTTTGACATACGGAACAAGGGAGAATTTTTGCTCGATACGCATAACCAATTCACGAAATTGCGTTGTATCGTCAAGCACAAGAGAGAGCTCAAGTGTATGAGTATTTTTACTTCCCTTCTCAGCGCCAAGCAATAGCACATGCGGAAAGAGGGATTGTGTTCTGAGGTTCTCTTCGTTAAAGTCGGAAAAAATCTTCACGCAAGCCTCCTGCTCAATAAAACTTTTTACCAAAAGTTCCGTTTTATAAGTTGGGTTTTTCCGGACTGAATATAGCAAAGCCCCTCCCATAAAGAGGATGATAATTCCCATAAAAAGGAATTTCCTCTTCACTATTTTGCGGATAAGCGTAGTAAACAAATCAATCAAATCCACTTCTTCGCGACCGTTCTCCATTCTATATCATATTTATTCAGCGGCAAAGGTACGAAAAACAATCAAAAGAGGAGAAAATAAAAAAACCACCCGTAAACTACGAGTGGTTTTTTTCTGAAAGTCTGTAAAGATTAGTTTTCTACAGCCTTGTTTTTCAATAATACGTCTTCTATCACTTGCACCAAAGTTTCTTTGGGCAAAGCTCCAACAGCCATTTGCGGTTGTGCGTCAGCCGGACAGAAAAGCATTGAAGGAATATTGCGGATGCCGAAAGCAGCAGACAATTCACGTTCTGCTTCGGTATCTACTTTGTAGATATTGATTTTTCCTTCATACTCCTCGCTCAATTCCTCCAAGATAGGAGCAACGATCTTACAAGGCTGACACCAATCAGCATAGAAATCAATAATACAAGGAAGTTTTCCTTCAAATTTCCATTCTTGATTTTTTTCGTAATTGAAAACTTTTTCTAAAAATTTTTCTTTTGTTAAATGTTCCATTTCAATTTATTATTTACTACTTAAAATTATTATTTTCCGTTAATTCTTTCTCTATCAAAACAAAATTCTATTTAGTGCTTGTCCATAAAGTCAAGAGCTTAAGCTAGAATGTTCGAATTCAAGGCTTGTGAAGTTCTGAAAGCAAAGGAGTCGACTTACGTCAATGACCGGTTTCAGAACGAGCGTAACGCAGAAGTCGAACATTATAGACAAGCTCTATTTATTCTTTAACACTTCGGACTCAATAGCTCTGATATAATCTTCTTTTTGCAT
>WFZU01000123.1 GCA_015489405.1 Bacteroidales bacterium | reverse complement strand
ATTACTTAGGTGGGTATATATCATGGTTGTTTGGATGTTTTTGTGTCCCATAAGCTCCTTGACCCGGATATTTTGTTGTATGAGACCTACCTTCATATCAAATAATTATTATCGCGGCAAAGGTAAATAAATTTTTATTAACTAAACATATCGTCATCAAAAAATTATTTTAAATTCAGAGGCTCGACTTTTGTCAATGCGATGCATTGAGCTTGCCGAAAAGACCGGTTTCAGAACGAGCATAACGCAGAAGCCGGACATTATAGACAAGCTCTATATTATTTTCTCCCGGAGGGATAATTTTCGCTACCTTTGCAAAAAAATAAATGCTATGCAAGAACTGTATCCTTTGAAGTTTGCTCCCATCTATAAAGAAAAAATCTGGGGCGGCACAAAAATCAGAGATATTTTGGGAATGGATTTCTCCCCTTTGTCCAACTGCGGTGAGGCTTGGATTGTTTCCGGCTATGAAGGACAAGAGACAAGTGTCATCAACGGCTTTTTAAAGCACAATGAACTGAATGAGTTAGTAGAAGTTTATATGGACGATTTGGTGGGCGATGCCATTTACAAACATTTCGGCAATGAATTTCCACTGCTCATCAAAATATTGGATTCCAAAACCTGGCTCTCCGTACAAGTGCATCCGGACGATGAATTGGCACGGGAAAGACACCAAAGCCGGGGCAAGACCGAGATGTGGTATGTATTGGATGCCGAAGCGGATGCGCAACTTATTGTCGGATTCAATCGAAAACTGAACAAAAGCGAATATGTCAAATATTTGAACGAAGGGAAAATACAGGAAGTCCTGAACTTCGAGAAAGTCCGAAAAGGCGAAGTCTATTTTATCCCCGCGGGGAGGGTACACGCCATCGGTCCGGGCAATCTGCTGGTGGAAATTCAACAAAGCTCGGATATCACTTACCGTATCTATGACTGGGACCGCATCGATGCCGCCGGTATGCAACGGGAGCTTCATACCGGAGAGGCGCTTAATGCCTTGGATTTCAATATTTACCCCGAATACAGAACCCCTTACTCCGTCAAACGGAATGCTACTGCCAATATTATTCAAAGTCCTTATTTCATTACTAACATTATAGACTTGCATCAAGCCGGCTTGAAAAAGGATTATGCTGCCTTGGACTCCTTCGTAATTTACATTGCCGTGGAAGGACAGGGGAAAATTCATTCCGTCAATGAAAATGTGGAGATAAAAACCGGTGAAGCGGTATTGATTCCCGCCTCCTCTACGGACATTACCATTGAAACTTCCTCGGATATGAAACTGCTGGAGGTGTTTATGATTGTGGGAGAATAGACTCCGTTTATGAACTGCTATCCGGTGTAGCTTTATTTCAATCGCAATACGGCAAAAAAAATAAACCAATTGAATAATCAATTGTTATACTTTTGCAGTTTAAAAAGATAAAACAAGTATGTCATATTTATTTACATCGGAATCCGTTTCCGAAGGACACCCTGACAAAGTAGCCGACCAAATATCGGATGCAATATTGGATAACCTCATCGCTTTTGACCCGGAATCAAAAGTAGCCGTGGAAACGCTGGTAACTACCGGTCAAGTGGTTGTAGCGGGAGAGGTGAAGACAAAAACTTATGTGGACATTCAAGAGATTGCCCGTAAACTAATCAATAACATTGGGTACAACAAAGGCGAGTACCGTTTTGACGGAAATTCGTGCGGAGTGTTGAACGCTATCCATGAGCAGTCCCCGGACATTAATCAAGGCGTGGTGCGTGAGACCAAATATGAACAGGGAGCCGGCGACCAAGGTATGATGTTCGGCTACGCCATCAACGAAACCGAAGATTTTATGCCTCTTCCTTTGCAACTTTCCCATATGTTGTTGCAAGATTTGAGTGCCATTCGCAAAGAAGGCAAAGAGATGACTTATTTACGTCCCGATTCCAAATCACAAGTTACGATAGAATATGATGATCGTGGCAAGCCTTTCCGCATTGATACGATTGTCGTCTCCACGCAACATGACGATTTCGACGAGGATGAACGGATGTTGGCACAAATCAAGGAAGATGTAAAAAATATTCTCATTCCGCGAACCAAATCACGTTTGCCTCGCGAGATAAAAGACTTATTCAAAGGAGATTATAAGCTTCATGTCAATCCGACCGGGAAATTTGTTATCGGAGGACCCCACGGAGACACCGGACTGACAGGGCGCAAAATCATTGTGGACACCTACGGTGGAAAAGGGGCTCACGGCGGGGGCGCTTTCTCCGGAAAAGACCCTTCCAAGGTGGACCGTTCGGCGGCTTATGCGGCTCGTCATATTGCCAAAAATATGGTTGCCGCCGGTGTGGCGAATGAAATTTTGGTTCAGTTGGCTTATGCCATCGGGGTAGCAGAACCGGTTGGCGTCTTTGTCAATACCTACCGTACTGCCAATGTAGATCTCTCCGACGGAGAAATAGCCCGTAAGATTCAAGAAATATTTGACCTCAGACCGGCAGCGATTGAAGAACGCTTGAAACTGAGAAATCCTATCTACCTCGAGACGGCAGCCTACGGGCATATGGGAAGAAACTATCAAGTCAAGAAAAAAATATTTGATTCACCATACAGCGGACATTTCGAGAAAGAGGTCGAACTCTTTACTTGGGAAAAATTGGACTATGTCGATCAAATAAAAGAAGTCTTTGGTTTATAACCATAAGCCGGCAGGAGAGGGTTTATAATTCGCCTGCTCCCAATCCGGCATTGTTTTTCCAATAGTTCAAATCGGTGGTGTCCACACTTCCGTCCATATTGAAATCGCTGTCGTAGTATCCGGTGTTTCCGTTTTCGGGAACCCAATAGTCGTTTTTGTCCGCATTATTGACATAGCCGTCTCCGTCCGCATCTCCCGTAACCACTCCATAAACACCGGTGGAAAGTTCTTTTGCCACGGATTTATCTCCGTAGTACTGATTTACGGATGTGGTAAAATCGTAGGTAGCCGTTTTGGAAGTATTATCGATGATTACCGGACCGGAACTCTTGGTGCCTGCATGTCTTTTTTCTAACAATTTCGCATACGCATGTTGCGAGTCTTTTGTTCCGCTAAGCATTCTGCTAAAACGCATTGGCGTACTTCCGTCCGTATCTACCAGCGTTCCGTCTTTGAGCAGAAATCCCGCTTGCCGGTCAAAAGCCTTGTCGCTTGTTGCTGTCGAAGCGTCACCGGTCGTAGCACGCATCTCCACTAATATCCAATCCACAACATCTGCATTGGGGATACTACTCACTTTTTCCGTTCCGGCATAATTCCAGGGAGGCTGATTAAAAGGTTGGGACAGGGGAAGATAGCCGGAAGCGTTTAGCGTAGTCCCCATTTGCAGTGTGGTGCTGTTATAAGGTCCTTCAAAAAATATGTTCAAATCAAGCGTGTATGTGGTAGCAGATGTAACTTTGCTAGCCCCGAAAGAAGAACCGGATAAGAGGGAGCCATGCTCCAAACAATAAATATGTTCCGTAGGATATCCGGAGAAAGGAACGTCCGCATCATCTATCATGGGCAGATAATTGACAATATTATTTCCTATTCCGGTGCGGAGTGTGTCCGGCGAATTTTCAAACAGCACAGCGGTGATTTTCCCCAAATGTGCCGGAACATTCTTCTCTTCAAACAAATTCCCCGAAAGGGAAAAAGTCAAAAGCATTTCTCCTGCTGCCAGATAGTATTCTGCCGGCAAAGCCGGTGAGCGTTCTATATCAAAGATCGGAACATTTTGACCGGTTATGGGGGAAACAGGACTTGGGATTTTTTGCCAGGATGTACCGTTGTCTAATGATTTCCACAAAGCTCCGGGGGCAATCATTCCTTCTTCGTCTATTCCCGAACCCACCAAAATAATGTTATTGGCAGCATCAAAAAAGATAGTGTTTCCCGAATGAAATTCAGAGGAGGGAATGGTATTTTGCTTGCTCCAAGTTACACCTCCGTCCTCAGATATCCAAATATTCCCGGTGTTGGGGGGTGCCGGAAAGTCAAAATCAATAAATTTTTTGCCGGTGGTAGCTATAATCTTTCCTCCATTGACATATTTAATATCGGTAACCGTGTAATCCAAATTAGCTCCCGTGTTCCAATCCGGTGGTGTGGTCAAAACAAAATTTTGGGAATTGGCAGGTTTATGAGCAAAACCGAAAGGACCTCCGCATATCACTTCCGCCGGATTTCCGGGGTTCATCTCCACTGCGGTAACGATTTCACCGGAGAGTGACCCAAGCGGGAACTCCCCGTTGGGAGTTTGCCAGAAGCTGTCTTCGGGAACGCCGGAATTGTATTGACTTGTATAAGCCAAGCCACAGGAGGTCGCCATGTAGAGAATAGAACCGGAATGTGCTATATCATAAACCGAGAGATTGTGCAAATGATAATTGGATGTCCGGTCAAAAGTTCCATTGATACCGGTAACGGATTTGCGGATAAAGAACCTTCCCGAACCGAAAATGATATCCGGATTGAGGGAAGAGGTGGCGATAGCACGGGGGAAAAGAATAGCGGGGGACGTGGTCCAGTTTGTACCCAAATCATCGGAGATAGTACCATCGGGAAAAGCCAGCCGCAATCCATGACTCTGGGGCATCGCGGAAACCCAAGAAGGAAAATAGTCAGCATCTTTGAGCGGAAACGGCATAGGGGGCAGATTACTAATATTTGTCCAGGTTTGCCCGTGATTTATTGACTTTTGTAAGAAATATTGATTGGAGTTAATGTCTAAATAGCTGTAAAACAGTATTGAATCACCGGGGAAAGCCGGATGTATAAAGACATTCACCGGAATGAAATCCGGATTGCCCGGTTGGGCTAATGGGATGAGATTGATTCCATCGTATTTGGCAAAGATAGCACTGTTGGAAGAAGCTTGCAACACCAGATAAAGTGGTAAGCCCGTAGGATTATTGGAAACCGCCAGCGACTGAATGGTATAGCCCGCCGGAAGGGATAGGGGAAGCACGATTGGTGTTTGAGGCGAAGCCTGCGGTATTTGTACCAAAAAATCTTCCATTGCTACAAATATCGAACTGTCGGTCAGTGCAATATCACTTACCTCTCTTGTCTCTTGCGTCAATCCGTAAAGCTTTTCCGCATTCATAGCCGTCTGCCAAATAACGCCATTATCGAAACTTATCACCGCTTCGCTTAGCCCGTCTTTCAGTCCGTTGGTTTTGACCAGTACCCAAGCTCTATGGTTGGTCAATACTTTTTCGGCACCGCCGCCCCAGCCTCCGTCTTTGTTGAGAAAAGACATCGAATCAATAGGAAAAGCCGGCGTCCAGGATTCTGCTTGATTATCAGAATAATAGAGGGTCCCGGGACCCTCAACGGCAGCAAAGAGCCGGTCTCCCGTTGCTGAGATAGACAGGTCGGTCGCAGTGCCTCCATACAAGCCTAATTCCGTTCTTTTCCCGATGCGGGAAATCAGTTCTTGTCCTTGCACAAAAAAGGGAAGAATAAAAAGGATACTAAAAGCTATTTTTGTACGCATAATAATATATTTTTTTGTCTCAACATTCCAATGCACAAAGGTAAAAAAAATATGGCAATATAAAAAAGCTTTGTTTCAAAGGTAGTAGATATTTTGTAAATGGTAATTCTTATTGAGCCAACGGCAAAAATATATACCTTTGCAGGGATATATTGAATCAGGTTTGATGAATAAATACAAGATAATTTTCATATTTCTGTTGTTTCCGCTATGGTTGGCGGCACAAAAGGGCGCTATCGACAGCCTGCGGTATAAGGCTTTGCATGAGACCGGCGAAAACAAGATTTACGCTTATTATGATTTGGCGGAAGCTTTTGTAGAAATTAATATTGACAGCAGTATTTTTTATGCCCAAAAATTGTCTGCGTATGCGGACAGCATTTCCGATGACTTCGGCAAAGGGATGGCAAGCTTTATCCTGGGGACCTATTTTGACAAAGCGGGACGCTATGCAGCAGCTATCCAAAATCAAAAAGAAGCCTTACGGTATTTTCAAAAAATGAAAGATACGGCATTGATTGCCAAGACATACATTAATCTGGGAATAGAATTTCAGATACTGGGAAATTACGAGACGTCTCTCCATTATTTTCAATCCGCCGAGGAGTTGGAGAAAAAAACCAATGACGCGTATATTCGAGCCTTGGTTTTGTCCAATACCGGCAGCCTTTATGAGGATTGGAAAAGATACGGGACGGCACTTGAATATTTCCGGTCGGCATTAAGATTTGCCCGGAAAGCCAAGGTCAAAGAATTGGAAGAAACCATATTGCATAATATGGGTGTGGAATATAATTTCCTTAAACAATATCATAAAGCACGGCAATATTTGGATTCTGCCCTCCTTATTTGCCGGCAGTTGCAATGGAAGGAAGGACAATTTTATGTGTATTACGATTACGGGGATTCGTTTTTGGGAGAACAAAATATTCCGGATGCCGAAAAAATGTTTTATCAAGCTTTGTCTATTGCTAAAAGTCTCGATAATCAATTGCTTATCGCAAAATCATACTTTAAATTGGGGGAGGTTTATGATGCCCGGAATGATTACGACAGCGCTGTCGAAAATCTTAAAAAAGCCTTGAAAATATCACGGGAGTTGAGGGAAAATAAACTTACCAAAGACATTCTTTTGCTCCTTTCCCGGACGCTTAAAACGGCAGGAATGCCTTCCGAAGCTTATGATTACTACCAACAATATGCCTTGGTCAAAGATAGTCTGTTTCAAGACCGTTCTCAGAAATTATTGGTAGATATGGAGGTGAAATATGAGACCGACAAAAAAGAAAAAGAGATTCAAATCAAAAACCTTCTCCTCGAAAAACAAAAGGATAAATATATTATCACCCTTGGGATTTCTATCGGAATATTCATATTGTTTGCACTCCTCGGGCTATTGATATTCAATCGCTACAAATACCGGCAACGGAAGCAGCAACACGAATTGGAAAAAAAGAATATCGAAATAGAGCAACGCTTGCTCCGTACGCAGATGAACCCTCATTTTATTTTCAATTCCTTGAACTCCATAAGTAATTTTATCTTACACCATCAAGCCGGTATAGCTCAAAACTATCTGTCAAAATTTGCCCGTTTGATGCGGTTGATTTTGAATAATTCAAGAGAAAAAATGGTCCCGTTGGAAGACGAAATAGAAACATTGGAACTTTATCTCAGCCTCGAGCGATTACGCTTTAATGAGATTTTTGATTATGTCATCGAAATCAGTCCGGAAATTGATCCGGAGTTTACGTATGTGCCTCCTATGTTGATTCAACCTTTTGTGGAGAATGCCATCCTCCACGGGTTGAGACCCAAACAAGAGAAAGGACATATCCGCCTGCAAATAGGCAAAGAGGGGAAAAGTTTGAAAGTGGTCATTGAGGATGACGGCATCGGACGCAAAGAAGCCGCTAAAAGAAAACAGCAAACCACGAGACGCAAGTCCTTGGGAATGCAAGTAACCAAGGAAAGGCTGGAAATGCTGAGTAAAGAAACAGGCATACAATTCCCTATGGAAATCATAGATTTAGAGGAAAATGGTGTAGCCAAAGGTACCAAGGTTATTCTACATATTCCTTTTGAAGAAGAATAAATCAAGCTAAAAAGTGTTTGTCCATAAAGTCATGAGCTTGAGCTGGAATGTTCGAATTCAAGGCTTGTGAAGTTCTGAAAGCAAAGGAGTTGACTTACGTCAATGCGATGCATTGAGCTTGTCGAAAAGACTGGTCTCAGAACGGGCGTAACGCAGAAGTCGGACATTATAGACAAGCTCTAAAAAAAGCCCTGCCTTTGAAAGACAGGGCTCGCAATTACTCAGAGAATATTAAATGAGGGTTAATGAAGAGAAACCTTTACGGCTTTGTTGAGACTTCCTGAGATTGCTTGTACGATGATATATTGATCTTTTACCGGTAACGTAATATTCCGGGTCGTGTGGGCGGCAAGACAATACACCTTTATTTCTTTACCTAACAATGTAATAACTTGAAATTTTACATCACTGTCAGAATTATTACGCAAATACAATTGATTGCGGTATGCAAAAATCTTCACATCATCTTCTTTTTGCACATTTTCATCTGTGTCCAATGGACTTGTTGAAAAATGCAATTCAAAGCGATCGTCGATAGTTCCCTTCGAGGCAAAGAAAGTAAATGCCGGCTGGTCGTTTAAGAGCGTATAACTTCCGTCCTCCTTGTCCAGAAGATAAATGAATGTATTCTCTCCAAAGCTGTCTAATTTATCGAAATAGATAGTGTTTGCGCCGGACTTGGGAGCTACGAAGCCGATACGGATAGTCTGTCCTTCTTCTTTTTGAGGATATAAGGCAGCAGATGCTTTTTCACCGCCTTTAATGAGGTAGATTGAAGGGACTTCCGGCAGTCCGGAGAGTTTGTAGGCATCATAAGCGGGATTGAAGTCTTCCGTTCCCATGGGGTCTAATCTGAATACGGCATAATCATGTCCATTCTCATTGCTGACGCGCATTTCGAGAATATTCTCCATATCTCCTGACGTTTTCAAGAAAGATTGTGTCGAGTGCAAACGCTTATTGTTTGGAATAGTGATACTTGGAGAGGTGGCATTGGCTTTAATCCAAAAACCTTGTCCCGGCATAATCTCTCCATTGGTCAATCCCCCTAATCCGGTAGAGTAATTATAACTTACGTAATTGCCGGCAGAGCCGTCCCACACATAGACGGTTGCATCCACATTCGTTTTCGTCCAAGTATTATCCCACTGAATAGCGGAAGGGAAAGGATTTCCTAATAAGTTCCACCCTTTTCCGTGTCCCAAACCCGGAGTATAGGAAATGGCGGGACTTTGGTCTCCGGTATTGAAAGTCCCTTCAAATTTGACATCCGTTGGACTGCTTATGGAGGTAGCAGCATAAGCAAAATAACCTTCCCCGGGATTAAGTGTCTTATTTACAATGGATATCCAGTGCAAAAGGCTGTCGGACTCTTTCCAATAATAGAGATAATCACCGGTATATACACCTGATACAGAACTGCTTACCATGGGAGAAACCATGTGCCACTCATCTGCTACGAGATGTTGTTGAGCGGTGCCGGTACCGCTTACGGTACCATTGGTAATCAGCGAAGCATTCCCGGAGGAAGTTGCCTCCAACACAAGCGTATCATTCATTGTAAGTGCCGTTTGAACGGTCAAGTAGGAGTCGTCTTGAAGTGTCGTATATCTGTTTACCGTCAAATTTCCAACACTAAATTGATCGGGAGAGGCGCTTTGAAGTATCAAATCGGTGTTGCCGCTGAGGCTCATAAAGCTGTTTGTATTTCCGGTGATGTAACCGGTATTGGTGATGCCTTGTGCATGTCCGCTTAGAGAAGTTCCCAAGAGCATCAGCAAAATGTACAGGGCTGTTTTATATGTTTTCATAATTGTATTATTTATATTTGTAAATGTATATTGCTTACTAAAAATCCTTTCAATGCCGAAACATTAGCTTGATTTGTGGATAGAGCAATAGATTTGAGTACTCGGTCCGCCCTGACCGTTTTGTTCATTGAGACGCAAGGGGAGGAAAGTTTGAGCACCTTGTGAATTGATTCCTAAATTTTGCCAAGCATATATTTTGATCATATCACCGGCGTTGAGATGAATAACATCACTTACATTTGGCGCTAAATTGTTAAACAGTTTGGTCCAGCCTCCGGTAACATTATTGTCCGCTCCTTGAAGTTTATTTCCTTGGGCATACATGTTATAAGTGTTCCCTCCATCGGTACTCACGTATATGGCGATGGAAACATAACCGTCAGGCTCCGGATTGTCCATGGACTCGTTGTGTTCGATATCAAACAATATAAAATCAATACGGGCATTTACTTGATAATATCCTTCCTCTTTTGCCGTGAAATATGAGGGAGAGGAAGACGTGTGATTCCCTAGTATGATTTCATTTTGTTGATCATAATTGAGTTGGTCGTACATAATTTCAGTCCATACGCCGAAAGGTATCAATTGTCCTCCAATCCCATAATTATTGGGTATGGATTGATAGATTCTTGCTCTACTTTGATTGGAGAAGTCCACGATGCCGCTTCCGTGTCCGGTCAAAATAGTATTTCCGTCTCCTTGGATTCCGGGTGCAATAGCAGAAGTATTACGTATTACGTATTCATCAAGGGAGCTAATCACTCCGTTGGAGAAAGCTGAAAGCGAACCTCCGTTGGTATTATTGAAACTTAGTCCGATATTTCCGTTCAGTTTGCTGCTTTCCATAAAAATATGCGTGCTTTTGGTAGCATCTATTTGCAGAGGAAAAGCCGGGGTAGAAGTTCCTATTCCGACAAAGTCGCTAATGTTGCTGAGTACGGTAGTACTTCCGGAATGTTGCCAAGGGTCATCATAATCCAAGGCTTTCCAGTTGGAACCGTCATAAAAGTTGAAAGCATTGTTTGCCGTGTTATAATATAGAAGTCCGGTAGCGGGGGAGGAAGGAGCCGTAGCCATACGTGGCACCAACATTCCAAGTGAACCGGAATATACATCCAAGACCGCAGAAGCATCCGCAGTATGGGCAACATCGCTAATAGCAATGTTTTGGGAGAATGCACTTGTAGTAATCATAAAACTCAGGATTACTAAGCCGAAATAAATAACAGTTTTTTTCATAATAACTCATTTTTTATGTTTATATTCGTTGCAAACATACGATATTGCCCCCCCCTTTGTCAAGGGACATTGTGTGAACAGAGTTTCTCATTGTGTGAACGGTAAGATTGGAATAGTGAACGGTAGAAAGAAAAATGTACCGGAAAAAGTTTTTTGTTACCTTTGCAGTAATTCTCTGAAAAGGAATATGATGGGAAAGAAAAAAGCGGTAATCGTAGATGATGAAGCCAAGGCGAGGGCTGCCTTGCGTCAATTGTTGGATAGTTATTGTCCGGATTTTGAGGTGGTCGCCGAAGCGTCGGGCGTAGCGGAAGGTGTGCAGACGATTATCCGTACCCGGCCCGATATCGTTTTCTTGGATGTCCAGATGCAGGACGGGAGCGGCTTTGATTTGCTCTCTCAATTGCCTCAAATCAATTTTAATGTCATATTTGCTTCAGCCTACGATAAGTTTGCTATCCGTGCATTTAAATTCAGTGCTGTGGATTTTCTTCAAAAACCTATTGAGCCTGAAGAGTTGATACAAGCTTGCCAAAAAGTATCTCAACAGATTGAAATATCGGAGATAAGCAGCAAGCTGGAAGTATTGATGTCCAATCGCAAAAGCTTTGAAAAGATTGTCTTGCCTACCATGGACGGATTTATTTTTGTCAACATCAAAGATATTGTGCGTTGCGAGGCGGAAAGCAATTATACGCGGTTTTTCCTGCAAAACCGGAGGGATATTTTAGTCTCCAAGACGCTGCGCGAATTTGATGAAATGCTCTCTCCTTTCGGATTTTTCAGAGTACACAAAAGTCATCTTATCAATCTGTCATACCTCAAAGAATATTTGCGCGGTGATGGTGCCGTAATCATGGAAGACGGAGCGGAGATTCTTATTTCCCGCAGACGCAAAGATGATTTTTTACAGTGTCTAAAGACTTTTTTCCCCAAATAGTGAATTATCCCCGGTAATCAAATGAGCGGAACAAAACCGGAAAAATATTCTTATGTATAAGGATATCATCCCGTATCATCGGTATCTCTGAAAACCGGCAAAAAAAATGCCCTGCCTTTGAACAAGGCAGGGCATTTTGTAAAACATTTCAACATTTATTTTTTGAAAATAAGTTTTTTCGTGAAATGTTTTGTATCGGTTGTAAACTCTACGACATAGACACCGGAGGTTTCATTCACAGGAAGCCGGTAAAAATCTTTTCCCGCCAAAGTTTGCGAAAAGATTTGATGACCCAGCATATCAAAGACTGCTACTTTTCCTGTTACGATGGCAGGTGATGTCAGGTAGATATTTCCGCTATGAGCGTAGATATTCACATCCATATTGTTTGTTTCCGGAACGGAGGCAGGATTGGCAAAGTGCAGGTTGAAACGGTGAGCTTCTGCACCGGCTTGTGCCGTAAATGTATAAGTGCTTCCGGTTTTCAATTCTTGAATGCTTCCTTGGAGCAGGTCTTCCAACCAAACAGACTCTCCGTCCAACGTTAGACCTTCTACCGTTATGGTGTATTCTCCGTCTTTTCCTGCTTCCAATCCAAGCGGAATCACTTTGTCCGTTTTTCCGGAAGGCAACATGTTGACCGTCAGTTTTTCCCCGTTCATGATGGAGTAGAATTGCGGGGCGGCGGCATCGCCGTACAATTTCCACGCATCATATTCACTGTCAAAACCTTCCGTGGCATCTTCTTTAAAGGCAATCATGATCTTGTCAGCATGACCATTGCCTTCTACTTTCAAGTGCAATTCGCCGGGCGATGAGTTTCCTTTGTAGAATTGCCGTGTACTGTGTATCCGTTCGCTTTGCGGAATGACCAGGCTTGCACCGGTGGCATTGGCTTTCACCCAAAAACCTTGTCCGGGAGCGATATCTCCGTTCGGATGCGTTCCGCTGCTGCCGTTCCACGTGAGATAGTTCGAACCGTCGTAAATATACGCCGTAGCATCCACATTGTTCCTTGTCCAATTGCTGTTCCAATTGATGGCGGAGGGATAGGGATTACCGACCATATTCCAGCCCCGGTCATTCGCCGGCTGTGAAGAAGTATAGCTGAGTCCGTTTACCGTAAGGTCTCCGTTGTTCAAAGTTCCTTCATAGTATACTGTAGCATTTCCGGTGCTTGAACTTTGAGAATAGGCAAAAAATCCATGACCTTCGGTCAAATCTTCGGTTTCCGAAGTGATGTAGTGCCATGTGTAATCACTCTCGTTAAACTTGTATAGATACAGACCGGTAAATATTCCCGACAAGGCATCATTAATAGGTGCCGAGACCATGTGCCATTGGTCTTGTGAGATATAGCTTTCGACAACAGGAGCATTATTGAATACGGAGGTTCCCTTATCCAGGAAAGATGCAGTACCGGCAGAGGTTGCCCTGAAAAGTGTATTTCCGTTAACGGTCAGGGTTTTGCCCTGGTTATTAGTTAAATAAGCTTTGGGTTCAATATCAAGATTCCCTGCCAGGTCAATATCACTTAGCGTTTGTACTTCTTTGTCCTGCTTGCTGATTGTCAGGTTGTTAAATGTTTCAAGCGTAGGTATGGTGTAAGAAAGCTTTACGTCATCAATATACCAATTATTAATGCTGTACATATCTCCGGAAAACTGGAACGCTATATAGTAATTGGGTGCTCCCACGCCCTCGGCTGCTGTTAGGTTAACAGTGATGGTCTCAGGACCAACATTATCACTTCCCGTAGGAGAGATAGACCAGACATCCGTCCAGTTGGTGCCATCGGTACTGTATTGTGCGCTGAGTGTGTATCCGCCACTATAATTATCTACGTAGTGCTTGAATTCAAGAGTCATAGAGGTTGCTCCGGTGGTATTTACCGCATTGTGATATATTTTCCGCGTTGCTATCCCATTCGACCAGTAAAATATTATTTCCGGAGAGACACCCCCTGCATTGTTAGAGCTATGTTGGTAGAAATATCCTGAGGTGTTTGCAATATCGCCGTTCCAGTCTCCGGGCCAAACGGAGATGTCATCATTGATGAGCGTAACCACCGGACTGGGTTTCGAGATGCTTGCGTCCGAAGTCCCGGTCATATCCACGCGACTTAATCCGGGAGAGAAAGTTCCATTGTTGGTCCAATTTCCACTAACTTTAATGATAGCATCACCGGAAGCATCCACGGAGAATGCCTTGTCTTTTTCTATGGTTAAATCTCCGGTAACCGTCAATTCGGTATGTCCGGATGCCATATACAAATTATGACAATCGGTGCCGATAGAGAGATTTCCGCTTTTGACGGGCCAACTGCCGGCAGTATTCGGAATCAATACATCATAAGCATAATTCGGAACAAATCCACCATTCCAGTTGCCTCCTGTATTCCAATTCGTAGAGATATTTCCTGTCCAGATTGCAGGGGTAGGACTTGTCCAGAGGTCGGTTTCCCACAATCCCCTGCCGAAAGTGGCAGCGCGAAGTCTGCTGTTTCCCGGATGGGTCATATCATAATAAATATCCAACTCGGCGACAAACACCTTAGGCAGATTATTCATAAAAGCTTGCCAATTGCCGGCTCCCACCTTCACATAAACACCTACATCGGTTCCTACATACAATTCGTTTTGCGAAGTGTTGAGCTTATTTTGTACGATTGTCATCACCGGTAAATGCGGTAATCCGGCGGATATATTTGTCCAAGTGCTACCGCCATCGGTTGATTCGAAAACGCCGTTTGCATCATATTCTCCGAAAGTAACCCAGATGGTATTTGCATCCGAGTTGTGAACGGCAACATAGGTAATTTTATTAGTGGCAACAGGTAAAGTGCCGGTAATATCCGTCCAAGATGCTCCTCCGTTGGTAGTACGGTATAGTTTGTTTTCCGTTGCAGCACAAATAATATTTGAGTTGGAAGGAGCTACCACGATAGCATCCAGTGTGCCTCCTCCCCAATTACTGATTTTGGTCCAACTGCTACCTTGATTGGTGGATTTAAATACATCTTGGTAGCCTGCATAAATCGTTGTGTGAGTATTCGGATCGATGGTGAAAGGTATATTCCAATCTGCCGTGCCGGATAAGCCTCCTGTGATATCTGTTGAGCTATTCCAGTGGTCGGTAGTTCTGCGAAGTTTTCCGTAGGTGCCCGTACCGTATTGCGTGTTTATTGTGGTATAGTCAATAGCACACTCCAAACCGTCTCCTCCCATCACGTCTGCCCAGTTGCCTGCGGAGAGGTTTTTTGTACCATTGTCTTGGAAGCCTCCAATAACCTCACCGGCATCGGTCTGACTTACTCCAAGTCTATATATCTGACTAATTACCAATCCGTTAGCCAGGTATGTCCAACTGGCACCTCCATCGGTAGTCTTATATATCCCTCCGTCATTACCCTCGAAAAGGGTCGATGTTCCGTTTTGGAAAGCCAGGCAATGTTTGTCGGCATGTACGACCGGTGCTCCGCACGAGTTAAAGGAAGAAGCAGCGGTCCACATATTGCTGATATTCCAGGATGCACCTCCGTCGGTGGATTTCCACGTATTCACCCCACCGATAAAGAGTGTATTTGCATTGGTCGGGTCGGCTGCTATACAGAGGTCATAGCCTCCTTGTCCCGTATTAGCACTACCGGATCCATCGCAATAATAGCCCAATAGATAAGTTCCGGATCCGCCGCCTGAATAAACTGAAGTAAATGTAGCTCCGGAGTTAGTGGAACGCTCAATACTGCTTAGTCCGCCACCACGGTTTGCAACGATGGCATAAACATAATTACTATTGGCACCTGTAACGGCAAGATCAATCCGGTAGTCCGTGCTAGTAAAAGATTTGGCAACGGACCAACTGCTACCTCCGTTGGTTGTCCGGTAGATTGCCGGTTGATTCCAATAGGTTTTGGAAGAGGCGTAAATAATACTGCTATTCCCGGGATTCATTTCCATATCGATAATATGCCCGCCCAATATCAAATTCCAATTATTACCTCCATCGGTAGTTTTATAAACTCCCTGGGATGTAGCGGCATAAATAGTTTGGTTTCCGCTGTTTGGGTCCAAAATCAGTCTGCTGATGGTAATTTTCTGGCTCGCAGTCCAAGACAAACCGGTGGTGGACCAAGTCGCTCCTCCGTCGGTGGATTTCAAGACTCCGATACTGTTGTTATCATTTTCTTGTCCTCCATTCAGCGACCATCCGCTTCCCACGTCTTTATCTCCGGTGGCAATGTACAGTACGTCTTGGAAGGCTGTCGGGATAACAATGACATCACTAACTCCTAAAACGGCATTGTCGTCTGTAAGAACCGTCCAATTGGAACCACCATCCGATGTTCTCCATAGCCCCCCTGCCGGTGAACCGACATAGATTGTACTGTTGTCACCGGGGCGAAATGCTACACAATTGATTCTTCCCAAACCGTGATAACCTCCGGAAGCAGAAGATGGTCCCAAGCTGGACCAATTTCCGGATGGATTTTTCAGCCCGCCGTTTTGCTGCAAATACTTGGCGAATTCATCGGCAGCGGTAGTTTTAGGAAATTCTCCTGTTTGGGGATTAACCCGGTATTTCCAATACCACTCCCAACGCTTGAATTGCTTCCAACCGGGAGCCTTTATTTTTTCGCCGTTAACTTCATAATACCCGCCTTCGACATGGTATGGTGCCCAATAATCATTAAAGGCTTTTTGAATATCAAAGAACGTTACTTCATTCTTCTGAAGTTTGTCCTGAGGAATGTTTTCAATCCACTGCTGAGCAGTGATCATGCCTGAAAATACAAGCGTAATTAATAAAAAATAGAACTTTTTCATAGTACCAATAT
>WFZU01000122.1 GCA_015489405.1 Bacteroidales bacterium | reverse complement strand
GTATTGAAGTGACCGAAATCGTGGATGTTACTCCTATGCCTCATAACGGTTGTCGTCCTCCGAAAAGAAGAAGAGTTTAATTTTAAAAAAAATAATTAGCAATGGCTAGATATATAGGACCTAAAACTAAGATCGCAAGAAAATTCGGTGAACCGATTTACGGCGCTGACAAGTATTTTGAAAAGAAAAAATATCCTCCGGGACAACATGGAAATTCCCGCCGGAGATCAAAAAAATCGGAATATGCCATCCAGTTGGATGCTAAGCAAAAAGCTAAGTATATTTACGGTGTCAAAGAGAAACAATTTAACAATTTGTTTAAAAAGGCTTCTCGCAGAAAAGGGGTTACCGGTGAAATCTTACTCCAGTTGATTGAAGCCCGTCTGGACAATGTTGTTTACCGTCTCGGGATTGCTCCTACACGTGCTGCTGCCCGTCAGTTGGTTTCCCATCGTCATATCACTGTGAACGGAGATGTTGTAAATATTCCTTCTTACAGTGTCAGACCCGGAGATATTGTCGGAATCCGCGAAAAATCAAAATCTCTGATGGTGATTACCGATGCTTTGTCTTCACGTTCCAATGCGTATGCCTGGTTGGAATGGGACGATAGTTTGAAATCCGGTAAATTTCTAAATTATCCGCAACGTGATGAGATCCCTGAAAATATTGAGGAACGTCTGATCATTGAGTTGTACTCCAAATAGTGAACCATTTATTAAATTAACAATAGAATATGGCAATTTTAGATTTTCAAAAGCCGGATAAAGTTATTCAACTTGAAGGCGATACTTATAAAGGCAAATTCGAATTTCGTCCTTTGGAGCCCGGTTTCGGTGTTACGGTCGGTAATGCCATTCGCAGGGTGCTTCTCTCTTCGCTTGAAGGTTTTGCGATTACTTCTGTCAGAATTGATGGAGTCCCTCATGAGTTTTCTTCGATTGCCGGTGTGATTGAAGACGTGATGGACATCGTCCTGAATCTCAAGAAAATCCGTTTTAAACGGGTGATGGATGATGCAAATGATTTTGAAAGAGCCAATATCGTCATCGGTGATCAATCGGTCTTTCGTGCCGGAGATATTGATAAGTTTCTTAACGCCTTTCAGGTGATAAATAAGGAACAAGTTATCTGTAATATGGAGCCTACGGTTAAGCTAAACTTGGAATTGACCATTGAAAAAGGACGGGGGTATGTGCCTTCCGAAGAGAATAAAGTATTAAACGCTCCCCTTGGTACGATTTTCATGGACTCTATTCATACTCCGATTTTGAATGTTAAGTACTATATCGAGGATTACCGGGTAGAACAAAAAATTGACTACGAAAAGTTAATCATGGAGATCGATACGGATGGCTCTATCTTACCCGTCGATGCTTTAAAGGAAGCAGCCAAGATTCTGATTCATCACTTTATGTTGTTTTCCGATGAGAAGATTATTCCGGAATCGGAAGAAAAAAGTGTTGCTGACGAGTTTGATGAAAGCTCCTTGCATACCAGACAATTGTTGAAGACAAAATTGGTCGACTTGAACCTTTCCGTGAGGGCTCTCAACTGTCTGAAAGCGGCTGAGATTGATACCTTGGGTAGTCTGGTTCAGTTTCAAAAGAACGATTTGTTGAAATTCCGTAATTTCGGTAAAAAATCTTTGGATGAGATCGATACCCTCATTAAGACCAAAGGGCTTAATTTTGGAATGGATGTATCAAAATATAAATTAGATAAGGAATAATAGCGATGAGACACAAGAAAAAAATCAATCACTTATCAAGAACCAGTGCACACAGAAAAGCCATGCTTTCCAATATGGCTGGATCATTGATTATGCATAAGAGAATTCATACCACGTTGGCAAAAGCAAAAGCTTTGCGTATCTATGTCGAACCTTTACTCACAAAGAGTAAACAAGACAATACGCATTCCAGACGTGTAGTTTTCAGCTATCTGAGAAATAAATATGCAGTAACCGAACTGTTTAGAGTGGTCGCCCCGAAAATTGCCGGTCGTCCCGGTGGCTATACCCGCATCATCAAGATGAATAATCGTTTGGGGGATAATGCTCCTATGGCAATGATCGAACTGGTAGATTTTAATGAAAATCTGCTCAAGGACAAGAAAACCAAAAAATCTTCCACCCGCCGTAGAAGAAAAAAATCTACAAAAGCGTCTGATGTAGCAGCGGATACTGCAACAGCAGTCAAAGAAGTCAAGGAAAACGTGGAAGAAAAAGCAGCGGAAAAAAAGAATCCTGAGAAGGAATCATAGCATAGGAAATACTTGTTGAAAAAAAGGATAGATTCTTGTGGACTCTATCCTTTTTTTATATACTTTTATCGCGTTTTTAAAAATACAATATTATGAGTTCAATTTATCATATTCATGCAAGACAAATCCTTGATTCAAGAGGAAATCCTACGATTGAAGTAGATGTTTATACCGATTCCGGCATAATGGGAAGAGCTGCCGTGCCTTCAGGGGCTTCTACCGGCGTTCACGAAGCCGTGGAATTACGGGACAAAGACCCCAAATATTTTATGGGAAAAGGGGTGTTGCAAGCCGTCGAAAATGTTAATATGGTGATTAACGAGGCGTTGCAAGGAATGTTCGTTACGGACCAGAATGAGATTGATGCCAAACTGATTGCTTTGGATGGTACCCCGAACAAGGGAAAATTAGGAGCAAATGCTATCCTCGGAGTTTCTTTGGCGGTGGCTAAAGCGGCGGCTTCACAGACCGGACAACCGCTGTACAGGTATATCGGCGGTGCCAATGCCAATACGCTGCCCATCCCTATGATGAACATCTTGAATGGGGGTTCACATGCGGATAATAGTATTGATTTTCAAGAGTTTATGATTATGCCTGCAGGAGCTAAACGCTTCTCTGATGCCTTGCGTATGGGGTCGGAAGTCTTCCATAATCTGAAATCCGTTTTAAAATCCTCCGGCTATTCTACTAATGTAGGGGACGAAGGTGGTTTTGCCCCCAATCTTAAATCCAATGAAGAAGCGATAACGCTTATTCTCCAAGCTATTGAAAAAGCAGGATATCGTCCGGGAGAAGATGTTTTTATTGCGTTGGATCCGGCTTCTTCCGAGTATTATCTGCCCGAAGAAAATGTGTATCATTTGAAATGGTCCACCGGGGATAAATTGACCCCTTCGGAAATGACCGATTTCTGGGCGGATTGGGTGAAAAAATATCCTATCATTTCCATTGAAGACGGTATGGCTGAAGACGACTGGGACGGATGGAAATTGATGACCCAAAAGTTGGGCGATACCATTCAGATTGTCGGAGATGATTTGTTCGTTACCAATACTCAACGCCTCAAAAAGGGAATAGATATGGGTATCGCTAATTCCATTTTGATTAAGTTAAATCAAATCGGAACCCTCACGGAAACTATAGATGCTGTGAGCTTGGCTACGCAGAATGCCTACACTTCCGTAATCAGTCATCGTAGTGGTGAGACGGAAGATGTAACCATTGCCGATCTTACCGTGGCGCTCAATACCGGACAGATAAAAACCGGTTCTGCCAGCCGGACGGACCGCATCGCAAAATACAATCAGCTATTGCGAATAGAGGAAGAACTGGGGGACGCAGCACGTTTTACCGGAAAGGATTTTAAGTATATTCGTTAATTGCTTTTTTTGAACATTATAAAGCCTTCGACTGTTATGTTCGAAGGCTTTTATGTTATAATATTATGCGAATGGAAATAAAAAATCCTTGCATTGGGAAATGCAAATACGATGATAAAGGTGTATGCACCGGATGTGACCGGACGAGAGAAGAAATCGTCGGATGGGATAGCTTTTCCGAACAAAAAAAGCGTGAAATTCTGAAAAAGATTGTGGAGAGAAATACCATTATTGAAAACGATTTTGACTTTTATGTGTAATGGATCCTTTACATTTTTCTTCTGCTCAAATTATTGAGTCTCTCTTTATTACTTTTGTCGCCGGAGCCGCCACCGGGCTCGGAGTGCTTACAACCTATTTTTCCAAGCCGGGGGACAAGAAGTTTTTGTCTTTCTTTTTGGGCTTCTCTGCCGGTGTGATGATTTTTGTCTCTTTTTTCCGGATGTTAGATGAGGTGAAAGATAAACTGGTGGGAGCGTTTGGGGAGAAAACCGGTAATTGGTACGTAATCCTGGGTTTTTTTATAGGCGTTGTTTTTATTGTCTTTTTCGAACGTTGGATACATCACTATAAGGAGAAAAAAATAAAAAATTTTCATGAAGGCACGCCGGTTCACTTAAAATATCTAGGCTATTTCACGGCATTAGCTATTAGTATTCATAATTTTCCGGAAGGTATCGCAACTTTTGTCGCCTATCTTGAAGACCCGCAGCTCGGTATCTCTATTGCCATCGCGGTGGCTATTCATAATATTCCCATCGGGATAGCCATTTCCGTCCCGGTATATTATGCTACGCAGAAACGTGGAAAAGCCTTGCTTGTTGCGGGTCTTACGGGAGCAGTAAGTCCTTTCGCCGCACTCCTCGGCTATCTCTTTTTGATGCCGTATATGAACGAAATAACTTTCGCTTTTATGATGGCGGTGGTTGCCGGCATTCTGGTGGTTGTTGCCATTGACGAGTTGTTGCCTACGGCGCGCAGTTACGGAGATCATCATATTGCCGTTTACGGTATGATATGCGGTATGTTTGTGATGGCGCTGGCGGTGATGAGCTATTGAGATTATCCGGAATATCCTGCCACGAATAGATCCTCTGCACAATCTGCATTTGTTCTTATGGTAACCTGCAATCCGGCTTGCAATCCGCAAATGCCTTCTACGATAGAGCTACCCTGATGACAATGATTGGAAAAATCTCCTCATTATAATTCGCATTGAGATTGTGATGCTTTTAGTTGGGGCGCATTTATATTGAAACACATTTTGGTTTACGTTTGAAACAAGGAGTGAATTTCAGGCGTGGTTTTTTATAAAAAAATGTTTGTTCATTTAAGATAATGTGTAATTTTGCAGAAAAGTATTTTAATGTTGGGAAATATAGTGATATTGTGTATTGAAATTTGAAAAATATTATGAAAATTAAAAAGATACTACTTGTTTTGTTTGCCGGTTTATTATCTGCCGGACTTTTTGCACAAGAAATGACGGATGCTTCGGCAATCAATAAAGCCGGAAGGCAGCGTATGTTGAGCCAACGGATGACTAAAGATTACTTGATGATTGGTGCCGGAGTGAGGGTCGAATCTGCAAAAAAAGAGTTGGATGATGCCGTTTCTCTTTTTGAGGAACAGTTTAACGAGTTGCAGGACTACGCTCCTTCACCGGAAATTGAAGAGGGATTGGCTGCTGTAGAGGAATTATGGATGCCTTTCCGTATGCAAGTGGTGAGTGAACCGAAATTGGAAGATGCGCCGGCTTTGATTGACCAAGCGAATGAATTGTTGAAGGCTTGTCATCAGGTTGTTTTGCAAATCCAAAAATATGCCAATATGAAAGCCGCTAAATTGGTAAATATTTCCGGTCGTCAACGGATGCTTTCCCAACGGATAGCGATGTATTATGTGGCTTATTATTGGAAGGTGAAAAATGATAGAATTGTGCCTGACTTTACGAAGGCTGTGGACGAATTTGAACAAGCTTTGGAATTTCTCCAAAACTCGGATATGAACACGCCCGAAATCAATAAAATATTGAAAAGAACGAGAATGCAATGGGAATTTTCCCGTAAGGGCTTTGATTTAAATTCCGGACGTTTGATGCCGAGTGTGATTTATATTACGACCAATTCCATCCTGAAAAAGATGAATACAACGACTGCGTTGTATCAAAAGGTGATGGAAAACGTAAAGAAAGATACGGAGAAATAGGAAGACTGCCGCTAAGCGGGGAAATGTGCTCACGAATTTAGAAACCGGAGACGCTTGCGGATTGACATTAAGAAATCGGGAGTCTTTTGTGAATGCCGGAATCGTGAACATACTGTTTGATGATTCCGGCATTCTCTTTGTTTGTTAGCTTCACAGCGTTTTTTTTATATCGAAGGGATATAGTGAATATATATTCCCCAATATCCGTTCCGGTGATAGGAACATTCGATACGCAATACTTTGTCGTAGTAGGTAACCATATCCAATCCTATTCCGCCTCCTATCAATAGCTTGTCCCCGAGAGGGTTAAGTTGAGGGTCAAAATTGTTTTTCATATAGCCGATGTCGCCGAAAAGATTGACATACAAGGCTAAATGCGTCTTTCCGAACGCTTCCCTGATTCCCTTAAAGCGGTATGTTAGGGGCTTCATGAGTTCGTATTTCAGGTTTGTCTTATACAGGAAATAACTTTGCCCGCGAATGGTGAAGTCTTCATACCCCCTGACCAGATGAAACATATTCCCCAATTCGGGGGACAAAAAATAAGGGGTGTTTTGCCACAGGGAATGCCGAAAATAAATACCGCCGGCGAGATACCACCGCTGCACTATAGGGAGAAATTTTCGCGCACTACCGCTCAGTTCTATATTGCCTTCGCGCCAGGGCAGAAATGCTCCCAAACCTCTTTTGGTAAATCTTGCATCTACGTAATAGCCCTCCAAAGGATAATGGATATAGTCCCGGAAGTCATATTTCCAATAGTAGGAAAAACTCAGAAAACGATTATTCGTTTTTCCTCCGAAGGAGAAAAGGGGATTGACAAGTAACACGGAATCCGAAAAATCAAAATTGGCATATTTGAGTGTAAAGATGTGCCAAGTGTGGATGTTTTTGCGGTAAATAAATTCCGTAAAGGCTTTTTGCGCCTTCTTTCCATATTCTTCTTTGCGAGGGATTTCCGGATAAAATACTTCCCTGTTGTCAACGGTTTTGGCATTCAATTGATGGCTGCGAAGATAGGCTACCCCTACCTTGATACCAATGGTTTTAGCCTTGTTTATATAGGGCTTTTTGTAGTCCAATTCGTAGTGCTGGTCATAGCCGGTTTTAAATAAAAAATTGAGCGTCTCGGCGCGTCCTCTGAAATTTTTCCAATACAGCCATGCGCCATAATTTAACCGGTGCCATTTATCCTCGCGTTCCAGCCAGGAATTTACATTTCTGTCCGCTAGTTGGAAATAGGGGGAGGGAAAGATGTACCATTGTTCGGTAACTTGTATCAAAAAACGAATATGCCCTTTGGTGGCAGGCAATATTGTAATATTTTGAAAATTGAAAATGCTAAGATTTTTAAGATTGTCAGTGCTCTCTTTGACCAGGCGGGGGACTTCGCCGGAAACGAGGGTGTCTCCGGACGCAAACAGGAGTTCTCTGTATATGATGTAATCCTTGGTAACTTTATTGCCATCGATGAAAATATCATCTACAATCAAAGTACTATCGCTTTGCGAAAACAGTAATAAAGATGTGACAAGACATAGCGTTACCCATACATATTTCAACATGCAGTATATTTTGTGGCGAAAGTACAAATTTTCCCGTAACGGGAGCGAAGTCCTATTCTTCTTTTTTCTCCATCAGGAGTACAACCCACCGGTCCAAGGTGCGATAGGCGATTCTTTGCAGCCCGTATCTTTGCGCTTCTTTCTCCAAAACGGGGATATCCTCTTCATAAAATCCGCTGAACAATATCTGCGATCCCTCCTTCATTCGCCGGGCATAACCCGGCATATGTCTCAAGAGGATATTCCGGTTGATATTGGCTAAGATAAGGTCATACTTCTCTTCGGGGACATCTTCTATATCCCCGATTTTGACCCGGATATTCCGGACGGCATTGCGTTCCATATTTTCCACGATGTTATCATAAATCTGTCCATCGTTATCTATCGCAAAAACCGAGGAAGCCCCTCTTCTCTCTGCCATGATTGCCAATATTCCCGTACCGGTGCCCATATCCAGCACTTTTTTGTCGCGCATATCCAATTCCAACATCCAAGCCAGCATTTGGCGGGTCGTCGCATGGTGGGCGGTGCCGAAAGACATTTTGGGGTCAATGGTAAGTTGAAATTCAATGTCTCCGGGAGGGGTGTGAAAGGAGGCACCAATCCAAATCCTATCCTCTATGATGACCGGTTGAAAATTGGATTCCCAGACGGCATTCCAGTTGCGACCCGGAATCCGTGTCCGGGAGTAGGTTAATGAACCTAGCCTCTCTAAATCAGCTCTTACTTCCTCCCAATCCTCTTCCACAAAATTTTCCACCGGAATAAATGCCCGTATGCTTCCCTCCTCGTCCTCTTGAAAGGACTCAAAAGGGAGCGTAGAGATATATGCCGTAACAATCGCAGGGTCTATCTCTGATTTGATATGTAATTCATAATAGTCCATAGTATCAATTATTTAGTATTTGTCCTTAAAGTCAAGAGTCTGAGCTAAAATGTTCAAGAACAAGGCTTGCGAAATACTCAAAAGCAAGGAGTTGACTTTTGTCAATGCGATGCATTGAGCTTGCCGAAAAGACCGGTTTCAGAACGAGCGTAACGCAGAAGTCGGACATTATAGACAAGCTCTATTTAGTGTCTGTCCATAAAGTCAAGAGCTTGAGTTAGAATGTTCGAATTCAAGGCTTGTGAAGTTCTGAAAGCAAAGGAGTTGACTTCCGTCAATGACTGGTTTCAGAACGAGCGTAACGCAGAAGTCGGACATTATAGACAAGCTCTATTTAACGATTTCGTAGGTATCCATAGCAATGACTCTTTCTTCATCTGTCGGAATAACCAACAGGTCTATTCCCGAGCTGTCTTCATTTAATTTTGCCGTTTTGGAGCGAATGGATTTATTTTTTTCGTTTTCAAATCGAATGCCCAAAAATGCCAATCCTTCCATAATCTTTCCCCGGATATAATGACTGTTTTCTCCGATACCTCCGGTAAAAATAATGGCATCGACCCCGCCCAAGGCAAAAGTATAGGCTCCGATATATTTCAGGAGGCGATACACGAACATTTGCAACGCAAGAATGGCTCTTCGGTCTCCGCTGTCAGCCGATGCTTCGAGTTCCCGCATATCCGGAGAGATGCCCGAAATTCCCAAGAGTCCGCTCTTTTTGTTGATAAGTTGGTTCAGCCCGGAAGGAGTTAAATCCTCATTTTCCAAAATGTACTGAATGATGCCTGCGTCAACATCCCCGGTGCGAGTTCCCATGATCAAGCCCTCATTCGGGGTCATTCCCATAGAGGTATCGATAGATTTTCCATATCGAATAGCCGCTATGGACGAGCCGTTCCCGAGATGACAGCTGATTAATTTTAAGTCTTTTATGTCTTTCTTTAAAAATGTTGCGGCTTGCGCCGAAACGTAGCGGTGGCTGGTACCGTGGAAGCCGTAACGCCTGATTTTGTGCTCTTTGTAATAGGAATACGGCAGGGCATAAAGATAGGCATAGTCGGGGATACTCTGATGAAAGGCGGTGTCGAAAACCCCTGCTTGCGGAACGTCCGGAAGGATTTCTTTTATGGCTTCTATCCCTGCAATATTGGCGGGATTGTGGAGTGGAGCCAAAACGGCATTGTGGCGCAATGATTCAATGACGGCTTCGTCAATCCGTACACTTCCCGAGAAGTCTTCGCCGCCGTGTACGACCCTGTGCCCGACCGCATCAATTTCCTTGTAACTGCCGATACAGCCTTTTTCTTTATCGGTCAATATGTGGAGAATTGCCTCAATTCCTTCGGTATGATTGGCGATGCGCCGCTCCAATTTCAGGGCTTTCTCTCCTTGGTTTTGATGTCGCACGGCTCCTTGCGGAAGTCCTATCTTCTCGACGATGCCTTTAGCGATAACCCCCGCACCGGGCATCGCTATCAATTGATACTTAATGGATGAACTTCCGCTGTTTAATACTAATATTTTCATTTGTTGAAAGATTTATTTTTATCTTAAAATGTTAATTCTGTGTGTGGGGGATGTGAAAAGAAAACGCACGAAGGCGGTTTACAATACATTGCTCAGTTGTTCTTTTACTTTTTCGAGTTCCGTTTTCATATTTACGACTATCCGTTGCATGTCTGCGTCATTGGCTTTGGAGCCCAAAGTGTTGATTTCCCGCAATATCTCCTGCGCTATAAATCCGAGTTTTTTTCCCTGCGACTCCGGAGTCTCCAAGGTCTCGAGAAAGTACGAACAATGTTTCTGCAAGCGCACCTTCTCTTCGTTGATATCCAATTTGTCCAAATAATAGATGATTTCTTGCTCATATCTATTCATGTCCACTTCCAAACCGTCGAGTTTGGTAGTAAGTCTTTCTTTGATTTTTTGTATCCGGTTTTCTTCGTGTACGTCAATACTTGACAGCAAGGCTATAATGCGTTTCATATTCCGGGAAATGTCCTGGTATAGCGCTTTCCCTTCGGTATGCCTGAAACGTACCACCTCGTCCAACGTATCTTCGAAGCGGTCTAAAAACAGCCGGATGTCCTGCTCTTGAAGTTCCTTTTCCACGGGGATAAGAATGTCCGGAAAATTTAAAATATTTGAGTAGTTGAGAAATTTTTTGTCGATATTCAGTTGATGTTGAAGTTCCCGGATTTGTTCATAGTAGGCAGTGAAAAGCCGGGTATTGATTTTATACCGGTCTCCGTCAATTCCTTTTTCAAAAGAGATGCTTACGTCGATTTTTCCGCGAATAAGTTTTTCGATACAGAGCGAACGCAATTGAGGTTCAAGCATTTCCAGCTCTTTGGGGAGACGGAAACGAATATCCGTATTTTTGCTGTTTATGGCACGGATTTGTATATCCGTCTTACTCCCATTCCATTCAAATTCCACATTCCCGAAACCCGTCATCGATTGTATCATAAAATACCGAATTTTTTTTGCAAAGGAAACTATTTTTTGCATTCTCATATCT
>WFZU01000121.1 GCA_015489405.1 Bacteroidales bacterium | reverse complement strand
TTATTGTACACTATATTTTTTTCAGCAAAGCTAAAAAATTAAATCCAATCTCCGTGATAAGATAAATAAATTTATTGTTTATCCTGCCAAACCTTCCGTAATTGGTCAGTTCACCTCCAAATTTTGCCTTAAAATCCCGCACACCGTAATCCCTGTCAGGGACTCCCACCCCCATAAAATCAAAAGTGGCAATATTGTTCTCAATCGCATATTCCATAGCAGCCCACGTCGCCAATACACTGGGATATTGTTTTTTATATTCGGTATCGAGACCGCAAATATACCATTCAAAGACGGTTCTGTCAGTAAGTACAGGAGAGAGAATTCCTCCGATAATTTTATTTTTGTACTTTATCAATTTAATCACACCCAATTTCCCTTCTTTTGACATCCGGTAGAAATTTTCAAAGAACGACCAATCGGGTAAGGGTTTTTTGACCCTGTGTTTATATAAATCATAAAGAATTTCAAAAAATTCTCTGACCTCACTCAGTTGCTCCGGCTCGATGATTTCCGCACCCGATTTCAGGGCTGCTTTAATTTGTCTTCTTTTGCTGTTGCTTATCCGTTTCCAGGTTTTCTCTTTATCCCGGGTATCTACAACAAAATTCAAGCGGTTCATCCATTTAAATCCGTACTCTTCAAAGACCGGTAGATATGCTTTCCAATCTACAAAATTCCGGAATTGAATGAATACGGATTGATGTTTAACTTGTTGAACCAAAGCCTCTAACAGTAGCCGCAGGACTGCGGTTTTATCTTCTACTCCATTTCCGATGACGGGACCGCCGTAAATGACCGTTCTGGATGATAGATATTTCAATATTCCTTCATACTCGCATATTGTAACCGCCAGAAGTATGCCCTCCAATTGATTTCCCCGGTAAACGGCTGCCACATCAGGCTTAAACTTCTTGGTTTTCAGAAAAAGCTCATACATCTCCGGACTTTGATAGATAGAGCCTTCCGGTTGATGTTCGTTGAACTCTTTCCACCGGTCAAAATCTATTCTCTTTACATCTTTTTCCAGGCGATATTCTTCCATTCCTTACTTTCTCCCTTTTATCAGTATAGCTTTTACAATATTTTTGATGTTCTGGAGAACCAGCTCTTTGGTCCAAGCCAACATAGAATCATTCCACCGCTGCGGGTGGAAAGTCATCATCACTTTCTCCGGAAAAGAACCTTTCCTAACTGCCGCGATAATGTCGTCCGTCGAATGAAAGGACAAATGTGAAAAGGTATTCTCTTTTACCTTATCCCGGACACTCACTTTGTCGCCGTCCCAACGTCTTCCGGTATCTGTAATATAAAATACCTCCTTGAAATTAACGTCAAAATACGGTTCTCCGATGATGCCTGATTTCCGGTAATCATATTTCTTCCACAGGGCTTTATTGTCAAACTTGGAAAGCGGACTGCCGTGCATACAAATGGTTTTGACGGGATAAAGTTCCCGTAGAATATGTAGATTTTTAGTAAAAATCCGGTATGCGATATCATACAAATCTTCCTCTTTGGGCTTACCCCCCACTTCTTTTTGCGCAAAATCCATATCTTCGTAATGGTAGCCTATCTCGTGTCCCAAGGCTTTCATTTCAAGGATGATATCTTTATCAAAGCTTCCCGGCACCATCCGGAAATAGTAAGAACCGTGAACCCCGGCATTATGTTGAATTTTGGCAAAAGCCAAGGAATTTTTATTCTTCGCATCCACATCATGACGCAAGATAATCACTTTCTCCGAAGGAGCAGACAGGTATTGTTCAAAAGTCTGAAACCGATAGCCCGCTTCCTGCAATGCCTTTAATAATTGCTTGTATTTTTTTATTGTGAAGTCCATTAATAATTCACCTTTTTGTTTGTTCAACAATTAAGCGGGAAAGGAAAGGAGTAAAATCTATTTTATCCTCTAACATGCTCTTTCTCCGTTCTTTCCAGATTCCTTTCAGGTTTTCTGTCTCCAATAAATTTTCTATTTTGTCTAACATCTTATCAAAATCCCCGGGCTGAAAGGAATAGCATAATTGATATTTTTGTTCCAACTCATTCGGAATGGATAATTTGCCGGCAAAAGAATTGCACTTCAAGGCAGGAGTTCCCAAGACGGCAGCTTCGGATGTCATCGTCTGGCTGTCTCCAACAAACATTTTCGCAAAGTATATTGCCGAGTGCATCTCCTGCGCCCCGATGGGAAGTTTGTATGCTTCAAAGTCCGTATCCATATCCTCCGTAGAAATAAAGACTTTTCCATATTTCTTTAAAACTTCCAGCAATTCAAGCTTTTGTGAATAGCTTAATCCTTTTTGATTAATATCATGATGTGCTGTAAAAGAATTAAATCGAAGAATAAAAAAATCTTCTTCTTTCTTCACTTTTAATTTGTGCAAGACATTTTCGTCCGGCGTAAACCGGTTCGGATGCAAATATGCCAATTCGTGATAGGAGGCATGTGTACGGTGCCGTTTGTTTCTTTTTTCGAAAGCCAAGGTTTCGGGTGTCAAAACGATGTCGGCCATATTGGCAAAAAAAGCAAATACCGGGGTCTGCTTTTGGTCGTCATCGTCCAAAGAGATTGCTTTCATAGACGTCAGTTTCCCTACCAAGGGAAGCGTCATAGAAACTCCGGCTCCCACATCAATCCTGTTTTTTTTAACTAATTTATAGGTTTTGAAAATTACCGGAATGTACGACCAAAGTTTGGCAAAAATGCCGGTTTTCTTTTCCCCTACAGGGATATATTCGATCTTATAAAAATCAAGTAATTCAGTAATAACACCCTGCTTTTTGGCAACTACAAATACCTCGTGTCCGAGACTTTGCAATTCTCCGATTACATATCTAAATAGATGAACGTGGGCGGGGTGACCGATGTCGAATAGGACTTTCAATGTGGTTTTTATTCAAAATTTACGATACTTTCAACAATTCTATCGGCTGTTTTTCCATCCCATAATTCAGGTCTGTCCGGTTTACGGTCAAGATTTATCGTACGTTGATATTCTTTCCTAATTTTATTAATATCATTGCCCACCAGGACACTGACTCCTCCATATTTTCGTAATGTTACGGGACGCTCGGTATTCCACCTCAGCGTCAGACACGGAGTTCCGAGGACGGTACATTCTTCCTGTAATCCTCCGCTATCAGTAAGCACTATTTTGGCACTCATATTCAGTTTCAACATTTCATGGTAACCCAACGGAGACAGCAAATAGAGATTGTCGCACTCAACTACTTTGTCCCACAGTCCGAATTTCCGGAGTTTTGCACTCGTTCTAGGGTGGATAGGCCAAATAAGGTCTTGATCCTCACTCACTTCATTTAACAAAAAATCGATAATAGGTTCCAATATCTCCTTTTTGTCAACATTGGAGGGTCTATGCATCGTCATTAGAGCGAAAGAATCAAATTTTTCTTTGCTTTTATTATTCAAGGAATTATCTTTGATAATCTTCTCTATCACCAGATTTTCAGCCTGTTGCCGGTTTTCTTCAAGGGTATCAATCATAATATTTCCAACGAATGAGATTTTTCTTTCCGGCACACCTTCATCTCTAAGATTCCGGGAAGATATTTTATCCGGTGTCAATAATAGGTCTGAAAGCCTATCCGTAACCAGGCGGTTTATTTCTTCCGGCATTTTCTCATCGCGCGACCGTAAACCGGCTTCAATATGTGCTACACGAATATGAAGTTTTTTAGCTGTAACGGAAGCTGCCAGAGTGGCGTTTACATCGCCTACTACAACTACCCAGTCGGGGTTCTGTTCTATGAATACTTTTTCCAGGGCAATCATCGTTTTGCCAACTTGCTCGGCGTGAGAGCCCGAACCTATTTCCAAATTAATGTCCGGAAAAGGAATTCGAAGTGTTTCAAAAAAAGTATCGGACATATTTTTATCATAGTGCTGGCCGGTATGTACTAAAATGTGCTGAATAGAATCTTTAGCGTGCTCATTGTATTTTTCTATTGCTCTGATAAATGGAGCAATCTTCATGAAGTTCGGTCTTGCTCCTACTACGGATAGTATTTTCATACCGTTAATGTTAGAAATGGGCTTCAAATAGTGCATGTCCATATAGTCAAGAGTATAGTGTCATATTGAGCCTGCCGGAATAAGGTTTTGAGTATGAGTGTAACGATTTATTGG
>WFZU01000120.1 GCA_015489405.1 Bacteroidales bacterium | reverse complement strand
GGAAATATTTTGATACGAAACTCTACTTAAATAAGCATATACCTCTTGGGAAGTAACTTCTTTCAGAGGAATATTTTTAGACATACAGTCCTTGACAAAACGAACAAAATAGTTCACATACTGACGCATCGTGTTTTGGCTGTATCGTTCTTGCACCAAGCGGTCGATATACGCACCCAAATCAAGCGGAGAAACCTCCGGATTCTTACGCAAAAGATATTGACGTAAACCAAGCCAATCCTCTTTAACCAAAAGTTCCGGATAGCTCACCGGCACCTTGCTTTGATTGACAAACCTGATGTTCAGTTCTTTGCATTGGGCTTGCAGTTGGCGAACAAGGGCTTCGTCTTTGGGTATCACCCAACATTTTTCTTCCTTTAAATATTGCCTTTGAGGCAAATGCTTCACGAATGATACCAGCCGCTCCGAATGCCTGATTTCGAGTCTCAAATATTCCTCCCGGTAATGCTTTATTGTCAATGAAGCTATCGAAGGAAGTTGGGCGATATGGGCGACAATATCCTTCCACTGCGAAGCGTCCCAAGCTGTAAATGCTTTTTGAATAGCACTTGCATTGGACCTATTGGCGTAACATATCCAGCATCTCTCTTGCTTATTCCAATAGGCTCCTTGCAGGCTTTTCACCAACGCCACATCTTCTTTGCGGTAGGGTATCTTGACAATAAACTTCCTCCCTTGCAATACCACCTCTATGGTTCGTTTCGTTCCCGAAACTATGTTAGCTTTAGGATTTCCACCGTCTTTCTCCTGTACTAAGGGGGGCACAACGACATTCGTTTTCAATGCCGTCGTTATGGGCGTTTTGTCCAAGGACTGTGCGGTTTCTTGGGTTCGCCGTTCAGGGATAGTAAAGGAAAGGGAGAGTGCTTTGAATGCCTCGTAGCTCTCTTTATTGTATGGTATATACCAACATTGATTACTGCGGCTATATTTGGCGTCCTTCAAAGACTTGATTTTGGAGACTATTACGGCATCATAATCAAAATACAGTCCAATATGCCTTTCCCCTTTGTGAAAAAGCTCCTTGACCCGGATATTTTGTTGTCCGCCACCTACCCTCATAATAAATAATTATTATCGCGGCAAAGGTAAATAAATTTTTATTAACTAAACATATCGTCATCAAAAAATTATTTTACAATCAAAAAATTGACTATTGTCAATGTGTTATATTGAGCCCGCCGGAATAAAGCGGCTATCCGTCCAAACAGACCACCACTACTTTCATTAATCCGGTAGCCTTCAACATTTTATCTTGTGGAAAATCCTGTGCTGCATATTGTGTAAAGATAAAATCTCCGAGGTCGTCCTGTTGATGTTCAAAATGATTATGCTCTAATATTTCTACCAAGCGTTTTTTATCTACAATAGTATATCGTTCCCCTTGTTTGGCTTTAAAGATGTACAAGATGGTATAGTAAAGATTGAAAGTAAAATCCACGACAGGATCTTCCTCGCCGAAGAGATGTTCCAGATTCTGTTGAACAAAAGTGCTTAAATATCCTTGTTCGTCCAGCAATTGTTCGATTAATCGCTCCTGTTTTTCGCCGGGGAGTTTTTCGAGATATCGCAATGATTTGCGAATATTATTTTCGGTGATTTTCATCTCTTATGCTTTTGCGGATTAATATTCTTCCACTTTTACTTCCTTACCGTTTTTATAATAAATCACGATAAAGACCGTACCGTCTTCATTATATTTAGTCCAACGTCCTGTTTTTAAGCCCATCACATATTTTCCTTCCTCTTTTTTCTTGCCGTTGGGCCAATAGCGGATATGCCATCCATCGGGTAAGTCGTCCGTAAAATTACCTTCAAAACTCAATTGATTATCAGGATAATAATATTTCCAATACCCTTTCCTGCGGTCATCGAGGTAATTTCCTTCTTCGCGGTGATCTCCGTAGTCCAGTATCCATTTTCCGTTTTTCCGTCCCTCGATATAGTCTCCCTCGGTAATGATTTTTCCGTCCGGATAATATTCTACCGAATGTCCGTCTTGCAAGCCGTTGAGGTAATATTCTTCGCGGTGCAAACTCCCGTCGTCATAATACCATGTCCATTTTCCGGTTTCTTTTCCGTGATTATCATATTTTCCGGTTTGTTCCAATTGACCGTTGGGGTGATAATATTTCCACAGACCGTATTTGCGACCGTTCCGGTATGCTCCTTCGGATTTTATTTTCCCGGAGGGATAATATTCTTTCCAATACCCTGTTTTTAGCCCTGTTTCGTCCAATTTTCCTTCGGACAATTTTTGTCCTTTGTGAAAGACCGCTGCTTTAATGACTTTTCCGGTGGTATCATACTCTTTGCGCCAGCCTTCCGCCTGTCCGTTTTTGTATCCGGCTTCGATTTTGACTTTTCCGTCCGGATAATATTCTTTTTTCACATCGATACTGACAAGTTCGTCCGGATTTTCTATCAAAACACCGTTTTCGTATTTTTCCGTATTTACCAGATTTCCCTGTTTATCATAGGTTTTGAAATAGCCGTTTCGCTTATCATTTTTATATTTTCCTTCCAATTTTACTTTTAATGGCACCGCATAATTGACCGTATCCTGTGGATAAAACCATTTCCACAATCCTTGTTTCCGTCCTTTATAGTCGCGATAGTTAATCCGTTCTATATCAGTAATAAATCCCTTGCGGTAATGAATAATTTGTATGATTCTTCCGTCGTCTGCGGCAAACACGTAGGACGGTCCGTTTTCCAAACCTTGATGAAAAGGGATTGTTTTTTTCAATTTTCCGTCCGGATAAAATATTTTAGTCAATCCTTCTTTAATATCGTCCACAAAATTTTCTTCAATTCTCCCGTCGTTGGCATATTGTATTCGGAGACCGTTTTTTTTACCTTTCCGATAATTGATTTTCAGAACAATAAGACCGCTATCATTATAAAAATTCCAAGTACTGTCCAGCAAAAAATCAGTCCGCTTTCCTTCGGATTTCAGCTTGCCGTTTTCGTAGTAGGTACGCCAAAAACCATCGGGTTTACCATCGCGCATAATACCTTCGCTGGATTTTTGTCCGTTTTCATAATAAAACACGGTTTTTCCACCTTTTTGGTGCTGTCCCAAGACAACGGAGGACAAGCTCAATAAAAACAAAAAGCAGAAGCCATATTTTTTAACGTTCATCGAAATCATTTTTTTATCATCGGTAAAAGTACACATAAAATT